>CAMGPO010000128.1 GCA_946060825.1 uncultured Clostridia bacterium
ATGGTCCGCGATTCGCTCCAGATATTTGGCGATCATAAAAAGATCGAGACAGAAAGCGCCCCGGGAACTGTCCACCGTGATACGCTGCACCGGCTCCTCCCGGATTCGGTCAAACCAGCGGTCCACGACGTCGTCATAGGCGATCACCGCCCGGGCCAGCTTGAGATCCCGGCGGATGAAAGCGGTGATGCTGTCGTTGACCATGGAGATGGCCTCCCGGGCCATTTCCCTCAAATGCTCCGGCTGTTCGCCCTCCTGGCCCAGAAGCGTTTTGCCGATCTCGGCAATGTCCGAGGCCTGGTCGCCGATGCGCTCCATGTCGGAGATCATCTTGAGGGCCGCCGAGACGTCACGCAGGTCACCGGCCACCGGCTGCTGGAGAAGCAGCAGCTTGAGACAGAGGGATTCAATGTCCCGCTCCTTCTTGTCGATGCCGGCGTCCACCTCGAAGACCTTCGGCAGCAGCTCCGGCTGGTTCTTGTCCAGGGCCTCCATGGCCAGGGCGATCGCCCGCTCGCACATGGAACCCATCTCGATCATTTCCCGATGCAGCAGCCGCAGCTGCTTTCCATACTGTTCGCGCATTAACCAAACCTCCCCGCGATGTACTCTTCGGTACGTTTGTCCCCGGGCATGGAGAAAAGCTTCTCGGTGTCTCCGTACTCCACCAGCTCGCCCAGCAGGAAAAACGCGGTCTGGTCGGAGACGCGGGCCGCCTGCTGCATATTGTGGGTCACCATGACTACAGTATAGCGGCTTTTGAGTTCAGAAATCAAGTCCTCAATTTTGGATGTGGAGATCGGATCCAGGGCGCTGGTGGACTCGTCCATCAGCAAAATCTCCGGCTCCACGGCAAGAGCCCGGGCAATACAGAGCCGCTGCTGCTGGCCGCCGGAGATGCCAAGGGCGCTGCGCTTCAGCCGGTCCTTGACCTCGTCCCAGATGGCCGCATCCCGCAGGGAGCGCTCCACGATCTCGTCGAGCTCCGCCTTCTTGCGGATGCCATGGGTTCTCGGCCCATAGGCCACGTTGTCGTAGATGCTCATAGGGAACGGATTCGGCTTCTGGAACACCATGCCGATCTGCCGCCGCAGCGAGGTGACGTCCATCTCACCGCCGAAGAGGTCCTGGCCGTTGTAGAGGATCTGTCCCTCCACCCGGACGCCCTCCACAAGGTCGTTCATCCGGTTCAAGGTTTTGAGGAAGGTGGACTTGCCGCATCCCGAGGGGCCAATCAGGGCCGTCACCCGATTCTTTTGAATGTCAATTGAGATATCCTTGAGCGCATGGAAGTCGCCGTACCACAGATTGAGCTTCGATACTTGCAGAATGGATTCCATGCCGTCACTCCTTTCGTTTCAGTTTCCTGCCCGCGAGCTGGGCAGCCAGGTTCAGGAAGAGGGTCAGCACCATCAGAATGGCCGCGATGGCGAAGGCCACATTGGTCTCGCCCCGCTCGCTGGCGTAGACGTAGAGGGCCACGGTCAGCGTAGCCGACGAGGACTGCAGGGCGGTCTTGAAGCCGTTGAGCACCAGACCAAAGCCGGCGGTGAACAGCAGGGCCGCCGACTCGCCCACAATGCGGCCAATGGCCAGAATGCAGCCGGTGACGATGCCGTCGACGGCGTTGGGCAGGACGACCGTGCGGATCATGTGGAACTTACCGGCGCCGAGGGCCAGGGCGCCCTCCCGGTAGGACTGGGGCACGGTCTTCAGGCTCTCCTGGGTGGTTCGGATGACCGTGGGCAGGATCATGATAACCAGCGTCAGTCCGCCAGCCAGGATGCCCTGCTTGAGACCCAGAAGCTGAATGAAGAACAGCATACCTACCAGACCGAAGAGGATCGAGGGGATTCCCGTCAGGGTCTCCGTGGCGAACTCGATGGCAGAGGCGACCTTGGGATTGGAAGCGTACTCCGTCAGATAGACCGCCGCACCGACGCCGATGGGCAGCACCACAACCATGGCCACCAGGATGATGTAGAGGGTGTTCAGAATATTGGGCAGGATGCCAACGGTGCCCTTGAGGTAGCTTGTCTGGGTGGAGATCAGCTCCCAGGTGAGATGCGGCAGGCCGCGCACAAAGATGTAGCCAATCAGGAACACCAGCAGCGCGCCGGTCAGGCCGGCGGCGAAGTACATAAGGCCGCGCAGGGCGCCGCAGTAGAGGCGGCGGCGCAGGGACAGTTTTTCCATTCAGTTTGTCCTCCGTTTCACGACCAGATTTAAAAAGGCGTTGATGAGCAGGATGAAGAGGAAGAGTACCAGGCCGATGGAGAAGAGAGCCTGCCGCTGCAGGCTGCCGACGGAGGCATAGGACATCTCCGAGGCGATGGCCGTGGTCAGGAAGCGGACGGAGCCGAAGAGACTGGGTAGATTCGGCACGTTGCCAGAGACCATGATGATGGCCATGGCCTCGCCGATGGCACGGCCCGCGCCCAGCACCACGGAGGTGGCCACGCCGCTGCTGGCCGCGTGGAGGGAGACGCGGAAGTAGGTCTCAATCTCCGTGGCCCCCAGAGCCAGAGAGCCTTCCTCATATTCCCGGGGCACAGCCCGCAGGGCTGTTTCCGAGACGTTGATGATCGAGGGCAGGATCATGATGGTCAGCACGACGATGGCCGCCAGCAGGCAGGCGCCGGAGGCGAGATGGAAGGTCCGCTGGATGGCCGGCACCAGGACGATCATGCCCACAAGACCGTAGACCACCGAGGGGATGCCGGCCAGGAGCTGGACGGCGCTGCGAATGACGGCGGCGGCCTTCGGCGGGGCGACCTTGGCCAGAAATACGGCGGTCAGGATTCCGATGGGCACACCCAGCAGACAGGCCCCTGCAGTGCCGTAAACAGAGGTCAGCAGGAAGGGCAGGATGCCGTAGGACGGCTCCACGGTCTTGGCCGTGGGGGCCCAGGTCGTCCCAAAGAGGAAGGGAACCAGGCCGATCTCCCGGATGGCCGGGATGCCGGAGATGATGAGATAGACGCTGATGAACAGCACAAAGGCCACCGACACGATGCCGCAGAGCAGGAACAGCAGGTGCATCCCGCGCTCGCAGATCCAGTGCATCGCGCGCCGGAGGCGCTTCCGGGTTTCATTCTGTTTCATGGCGAACTCCTTGTTTGGAAAAGGGCCCCTGCCGGAGCAGGGGCCTTGGGGAAGATTCGATGTCCGCAAATCAGGCGACGGGAACCGCACCGGCAGCCCGGATCAGATCCGCGGCATCGGCGGAGGTGGCAAAGTCGAAGAATGCCTGAGCCGCTTCAGAGAGGGCCACGCCGTCCTTGGTAACCAGAACAAAGGGTCTCTGGATCTCATAGGTGCCATCCTGGACGGTGGATTCGGTGCATTCCACACCGCCGACGGTCAGGATGTTGATGCCGTCCTGTCCGGCTGCGGAGGCCAGAGAAGCATAGCCGATGGCATTGGGGCTGTTCTTGACGGCCTCGATGACAGCGCCGGTGGAGGTCAGTTCCTGACTCAGGACACAGGCATCGGCAGTGCCGGTGATGGACTCAAAGCCGTCGCGGGTGCCGGAGCCGGCTTCGCGGCCGATGCAGGCGATCTCGAGATCTTCGCCGCCCAGCTCACTCCAGTTGGTGATCTCGCCGGTGAAGATGGCGGCGATCTGCTCGACGGTCAGATCTTTAACCGGGTTCTCCGCGTTGACGATGATGGCGATGCCGTCCAGAGCCACGATGGTGCCGGTCAGGCCGGTCTCGGTGTCCTTGAGGGCGCGGGAGGAGAGGCCGATGTCGCAGGACTCGGCGGAGACGGCCTCGATGCCGGTGCCGGAGCCGGTGGGATCATAGGTCACGGTGACGCCGCTGTTGTCGGCCATGAACTGCTCAGCCAGGGCGCCGATGATCTTTTCCATGGAGGTAGAGCCGTTGGTGGAGACGGTGCCGCTCAGTTCGGCAGCAGGCTCTTCCGCAGGTTCCTCAGCGGCCGGTTCTTCGGCAGCGGGTTCCTCAGCGGGCGTTTCTGCGGGGGTCTCCGCAGCGGGTTCCTCAGCGGCGGGCGCCTCGGTCTTGGCGCAGGCGCAGAAGAGGGTCAGCAGCATCACTGCCGCCAGAACAATACTCAGTACCTTTTTCATTTGATTTTACCTCGTTTCATTTTATGGATTTCGGGTACGGCCCTATTAGACCGCAGTGAGCTTAAATCCGAAACCAAAAAAACATAAAATCAAGATTAAATTATTCGGCCCATCCGCCATAAAAAAACAGGGCCTGCCTTCGTGCGGCAGGCCCTGTATCGGATTGCAGTTCAAATCAGCTGCTGCTCGTTAATCATCAGCTTAAACTGCAGCCCCAGCTTGTTCGCTGCCTTGCGGCAGAGCACCATGCGCCCCATAAAAATCTCAAAGTAGTCCATCACCGAGCCGTAGCGGGTGTCGACGGACAGCTTGAGCTTGATGAGAGTATGGCTTTCGTTGATCTTCAGCTCCGATTTTTTGACCGAATAGTTGACCCGGTCATGGATGTCGAAAGTCGTCTCGTCCTGATTACGGACGCGGCTGCGTCGGACATCGGATTTGTCCGCGAGGATCAGGGCCGCTGCCATGGGCGAAACCGGCGTGCCGGTGCCCTCGTCGTGGTTGCCGATGGCCGTGACGATCTCGGAGATTTCCGCCGGATCCATGCCCATCTTGTCAAGGATCCGGAAGGCCATGACCGCACCGCTCTGGGAGTGATCCACCCGGTTGACCAGATTACCGATGTCGTGGAGCCATGCCGCAATCTGCACCAGCTCCACCTCCCGCTCCGGATAGCCCAGGGTCTCCAGAATATAACCGCTGTGCGCCGCCACGATGCGCACATGGGCAGAGCTATTCTCCGTGAAGC
>CAMGPO010000129.1 GCA_946060825.1 uncultured Clostridia bacterium
CCATGCCGTAGGTGCGGGTCAGGTAGTCCGCCACGGTGTTCCGAACCGCCGGGTCGCCGGGAGCCGGGGTGTAGCCGTGGAGCTTCACCGGGTCTTCGTTGGCCACCAGATCGAGAATCAGGGATTGGACGGCGGCGGGGGCCGGAACGCTGGGGTTGCCGATGGTGAAGTTGTGGACGTTCTCGGGGCCGATTTCGGCGGCCCGTTTGCCCGCAGCGGCAGCGATGGCGCGGATGAGACATTCGTTGCGCCCGTAGGCGATCATATCCTGGGGAATCATTGAGGATTTTCTCCTTTCAGGTAGGCGTGGAGCCAGCGGATGGCCTGGACGTAGCCGTCGAAGCCGAGGCCCTTGTAGGTTTTCAGGCAGGCCATGCCGGCGTAGGAGATCTGCCGGAAGGGCTCCCGGGCGTCCACGTCGGAGATGTGTACCTCCACGGCGGGGATGGCCACGGCCTTGAGGGCGTCGAGGATGGCAACGCTGGTGTGGGTGTAGGCGGCAGGGTTGATGACGATGCCATCCACGGAGCCGTAGGCGGCCTGAATCTTGTCCACAATGGCGCCCTCGTGGTTGGACTGGAACAGCTCGCAGTCGATGCCGAGATCGCGGCAGGTGTCCCAGAGGAGGCGGCAGAGGGCTTCATAGGTCTTGTCGCCGTAGATGGCCGGTTCCCGGAGCCCGAGCAGGTTCAGGTTTGGCCCGTTGATGATGAGAAATTTCATAGGTCTGCCTCCTTCTGATTTGTCATTTACGCTGGCGGCTGAGGGTGACGGCGGCTTGTGGGCAAGCCGCCCTACGGAAGACAGCCGGAACATCGGCGTAGGGCGGGATGCCCACATCCCGCCGAACCGGGACGAAGTGCGAATCGGAACCAACGGGACGGGAAACCCGTCCCCTACGGCAAAGTCGATATACAGTTGCCCGCGTTCCGGTTTTGCACGGCTTCCGGATCTACCGCACTGCTTCATTGTCATTCTGAGGGCAGGAACTGCCCGAAGAATCTTTTCGGCGCAGGTTGCGGGAAGATTCTTCGCTTCGCCCAGAATGACATTGGGGTGGGTTGCGTACCGGTTCCGGATTTACCTCACCGCGTTGAGGATCTGCCGCACGGTGTCCGCAAGCGGACCGTCGTTGTTTACGGCGTGGTCGGCAAAGCGCTCGTACCGGGGTTTGCGCGCCTCATACATAGCGGCGAGGTCGGCGTTCCGGGACAGTGGCCGGCCATCTCTCGGCAGTACGTTCAGGTTCCGCTGAATCCAGAAGATCATCCCGTTCTGGTGGAGGGAATCATAGTTCTCCTCCCGCAGGACGCTGCCGCCGCCGGTGGCGATGACGCAGCCGGACTTCTTTCCCAGCTCTGCCAGCACCCGGCTCTCAAGGTCCCGGAAGGTCCCCTCGCCCCGCGTGGCGAAGATCTTCGGGATCTCCATGCCCGCCGCGCGAACGATCTCCCGGTCGGCGTCAAGGAAGGGACGGCCCAGCGCCTCGGCCACGGCCCGGCCCACGGCGCTCTTGCCGCTGCCGGGCATCCCGACGAGGACGACGTTGCCCGTCTCCGCCGAGAGTTCCCGGAAAATATCTTCCACGCGGCTGTCGGGGATTTCCGTCCCCGTGAACTGCCCGGCGCTGGCCTTGGCCTGGGCCACCAGCATCCGCAGGCCGCTGAGGCAGGGGATGCCCCGCCGCTTCGCGTCGAGGATCAGGGCCGTCCTGGCCGGGTTGTAGACCACGTCCAGCACGCCCCGCAGGTTCGGGAATCCGTCCAGGGACAGGGCCGCCTTGCCGTTGTTCGGGTACATCCCGACGGGGGTGGTGTTGACGATCAGGGCCGCGTCACGGTGGCGGTCCAGATTCTCATAGTTGTTCTCGCCGCAGCGGGAGATGACCACGACCTCCCGGGCGCCGAGCTGCCGCAGGGCCTCCACGACGGTTACGGAGGCGCCGCCGCTGCCGAGCACCAGGGCCTTTTCCCCGGCCACAGCCACGCCGCTGCACTTCACCATGTAGAGGAAGCCGGCCAGATCGGTGTTGTCGCCATATAAGGTGCCGTCGGGCCTGCGGACGATGGTGTTGACGCTGCCGAGGGCCCTGGCCGCCGGGGACAGCGCCGCGCAGTAGGGGACAACGGCCTTTTTGTAGGGAATCGTCACGTTGAGGCCGTCGAAGTCTCCGCTCCGCAGGAAGCCGTCCAGCTCGTCCTCGGCCTTTTCAAAAAGGACGTAGCTGTAGTCGCCGAGGTGGCGATGGATGGCGGGGGAGTAGCTGTGGCCGAGGGTTTTGCCCAGAAGTCCGCACCGGAGCATCAGACCACCTCGCTGTAGCTGCCGAGGTACTTGAACTCCTCGCTGATGGTTTGCAGTTCACCCATGAGCTGAATGAACTCCGGCGAGTAGACCGAGGTTTCGAGATCGAAGTAGAACATGAACTCAAAGTCCCGGTCGGGCATCGGGCGGCTCTCCAGCTTGATGAGGTTGATGTTCTGGGCGTAGAACCGGGCCAGCACCTTGTAGAGGGAGCCTGCCTTGTGGGGCAGGACCATCATCAGGCTGGTGCGGTCGGCGCCGGGGTAGATCTCGAGGTTCCGGGAGATGCAGATGAAGCGGGTGTAGTTGTTCCGCTGGTTCTGGACGGCCTCGGCCAGACAGTCGAGGTCGTAGAGCTCGATGCAGTTGCGGGAGCAGAGGGCGGCCAGATCGGTGCGGCCGGACTCGGCCACCATCTTGGCGGCGGCGGCGGTGTTGGCGCAGCGGGTGATCTTCACGCCCTTCAGGCCCTCGAGGAAGGCCGAGCACTGGCTGATGGCCTGCTCATGGGAAACGATCTCCTTGATGTCGCCCAGCTTCACACCCTTCCGGGCCACGAGGTTGTGGTCGACCTTGATGCGGACGGAGCGGGTGATGTGGAAGTTGTGGCGGATCATCAGGTCGTAGACCATCTTGACGGAACCGGCGGAGCTGTTCTCGAGGGGGATGACGCCGTACTGACAGAAGCCCATCTCAATGGCGGAGAACACGGCGTCGAAGGAGGAGAAGTAGGAGATCGAGGGCATCCGGAACAGCCGCTCGCAGGCGGCCTGGGAATAGGCCCCCTCGACGCCCTGACAGGCCACCTGGGCCTTGGGCGGGAAGAGGCGGGGCGTCTCCTCGATGGCGGCGGTGATCTGCCGGGTCAGCTCCGTGGTCTTGTCGAGCAGATGGCCCTGGTAGGCCCGGCTCAGCTCAAAGAGCAGGGCGTAGAGGACGGTGGCGTAGTCCTCCATCTCAGGGCCGGCCTTTTCGGCGATGGTCTTGAGCTTCTGGCGCTCGCGGGCGCTGTCGAGGACAGGCAGATCCTGTTCCTTCTTGCAGGCGGCGATCTTGGCCGCGATGTCCATCCGGTCGCAGAAGGCGCGGAGCAGGGCGTCGTCGGCCCGGTCGATCTGCTGTCTGTAGTCGTCGAGATTCATCGTGATTCCTCCCAGAAAATGTGGTCTTTTTTGGCGCAGAGCAGGGCGTCGGTGACGGCGATGGCCGCGGCAGCCTCGACGCAGGGGACGGCCCTGGGGACAATGCAGGGGTCGTGGCGGCCCTGGATGCGCAGCTCCGTCTCCGCCCTTTGGGAGAGGCTGACGCTCTGCTGGGCTCTGCCGATGGACGGCGTGGGCTTGAAGGCCGCCCGGAACAGGAGGGGCATACCCGAGGTGATGCCGCCGAGGATACCGCCGTGACGGTTGGTCGCGGTTTTGACCTGGCCGTTTTCCATGCGGAAGCCGTCGTTGTTCTGGCTGCCCCGCAGGCGGGAACCGGCGAAGCCGCTGCCGAACTCAAGGCCCTTGCAGGCGGGAATGCCGAAGAGGATCCGGGCCAGCCGGTTTTCCATGCCGTCGAAGATCGGGTCGCCCAGGCCGGCGGGCAGGCCGGTCACGGCGCATTCGACGGTGCCGCCGACGGAGTCGGCCTCGGAGCGGACGAGGGCGATGACGGCCTGCATGGCCTGACCCGCCGCCTCGTCGAGGACGGGGAAGTCCGGATTGCCCGCCGGCAGGACGGGGTTTACCGGGTCAAAGGGCGTGTCCTCCACCTCGCCGACGGAGGCGATGTGGGCCAGGACGCGGATGCCCTGCTGTTCGAGAATTTGGAGGCAGATGCCCCCGGCAATGCAGAGGGGGGCCGTCAGCCGGGCGGAGAAGTGGCCGCCGCCCGCCACATCCTGAAAGCCGCCGTACTTGATCTGGGCGGCGTAGTCGGCATGAGCGGGACGGGGGACGTCCCGCAGAGCGGCGTAGTCGCCGGAGCGGGTGTTGGTGTTGCGGATGATGGCGGTCAGGGGCGCGCCGCAGGTGGTGTTGTCCACAAGGCCGCAGAGGAATTCGGGCAGGTCGTCCTCCTTCCGGGGCGTGGAGTAGGGGTTGCGGCCGGGGGCACGCCGCCGCAGGAAGGCAGCCAGGGCCTCCATGTCGATGGAGAACCCGGCGGGCAGGCCGTCGATGGTCACACCAATGGCCGGAGCGTGGGACTGGCCGAAGATGGAGACGCGAAGCGCCTCGCCGTAGATGCTGCTCATGGGCATCGCTCCTTCTTCTATGGGTATGTAGGGGCGACCCTTGCGGTCGCCCGCGTATCGATCTCAAACCGGTGCAAAGGATTGCAGCGTTTTCCAATCCCGCCAGAACGTGGGGTAGGACTTCTCCACACATTCCGCGCCGGGGATGACGACCGGGGCCTCGCAGATCAGGCTGCACACCGCCGCCGTCATGGCCATGCGGTGGTCGCCCACGGGATCGACGGTGCCGCCGTCGAGGCGGCCCGTGCCGTGAATCACCAGTCCCTCGGGCAGCTCATCGACGCTGCCGCC
>CAMGPO010000130.1 GCA_946060825.1 uncultured Clostridia bacterium
GAGAAACTACAACACCATGAAGAACAAGAAGAATGATCCCGACCGCCTCGAGATGATGAAGTACTGCAAGTTCTGCAGAAAGCACACCAAGCACGTCGAGACGAAGTAATCGCGGAAGGAGATCAAAATGGCTGAAGCTAACAAAGCGAACAAGAAAGAAAACTTCTTTGTCCGCACCTTCAAGCGGATCAAAAAATGGTTCCGCGAGATGAAAAGCGAGCTGAAGAAGGTCGTCTGGCCCACCGGCAAGCAGGTCGTCAACAATGTGCTGATCACCCTGGCCTGTGTTGTCATCGTCGGCATCTTCATCTGGATCTTCGATCTTGGCGCCAACTTCGTCGTAGAGGGTATCATTTCTCTCGTCAAGGGTTAAGGTGCTGAAATGGCTGAAACTGCGAAATGGTATGTCGTCCATACGTATTCCGCCTATGAGAATACGGTGAAGGCCACGCTCGAAAAGACCGTCGAGACCCGGCACCTGCAGGATCTGATCCAGGCGGTATCCATCCCGATGGAGACGGTCACGGAGATCACCGAGAACGGCCCCAAGACGGTGGAACGCAAGGTGTTCCCCGGGTATGTGCTCGTCAAGATGGTTCTCACGGACGAGACCTGGTACGTTGTCAAAAACGTCCGCGGCGCCACCGGCTTCGTCGGCGACGGCAACAAGCCCATTCCCCTCACCGAGGATGAGATCGCCCAGCTCGGCATCGAGAAGCGCGAAATCGTCGTCGGCTACGACGTGGGCGACAGCGTCAAGATCACAGACGGCCCCCTCACCAGCTTCATCGGCACGGTCGAGGAAGTGGACGTCGAAAAGAACAAGGTTCGCGTCGTCGTTTCGATGTTCGGACGCGAAACACCGGTCGAGCTGGAGCTCGATCAGGTAGAGGTATGCTCCCAATAATCCGGCCGTGTGACGGCCAGAACGTGGGAGGGGTCCAAGGCCCCGCCAAAAATGCGCCAACGGCGCATTACCACATTTTTTTCAGGAGGTGCTACTAATGGCACAGAAAGTTACAGGTTATATCAAACTGCAGATCCCGGCAGCAAAAGCAACTGCTTCTCCCCCGGTAGGTCCCGCCCTCGGCCAGCACGGCGTCAACATCTCCGCTTTCATCAAGGAGTTCAACGAGCGCACCAAGGATCAGGCCGGTTTCAAGATTCCCGTCATCATCACTGTCTATGCGGACCGTTCCTTCACCTTCGTCACCAAGACCCCCCCGACCCCGACCCTCATTCTGAAGGCCCTGGGCATCGAGAAGGGTTCCGGCGTTCCCAACAAGGAGAAGGTCGCCACCATTACCAAGGCGCAGGTTCGTGAGATCGCCGAGAAGAAGATGCCCGACCTCAACGCCGCTTCCATCGAAGCCGCAATGAGCAACGTGGCCGGCACCTGCCGTTCCATGGGCATCACGGTCGTTGACTGACAGCTGCTGAGCGGGGTCAGATAAACAGCATCTGAACCCCCGAATTGTGGGAGGATTATTCCGCATCACCACTATAAGGAGGATATTACATTGTTTAGAGGTAAAAAATATAAAGACAGCGCCAAGCAGATCGACCGCAGTGTCCAGTACGAGACTGCCGACGCTCTGGCTCTGGTCTGCAAGACTGCATCCGCCAAGTTCGACGAGACCGTCGAAATCCACATCAAGCTCGGCGTCGACTCCCGTCACGCTGACCAGCAGGTCCGCGGCGCCATCGTTCTGCCCCATGGTACCGGCAAGACCCGCAAGGTTCTGGTTTTCGCCAAGGACGCCAAGGCTGACGACGCCAAGGCTGCCGGCGCTGACTATGTCGGCGGCATGGATCTTGTGGAAAAGATCCAGAAGGAAAACTGGTTTGATTTCGACGTGGTCGTCGCTTCTCCCGACATGATGGGCATGGTCGGCCGTCTCGGTAAGATCCTGGGCCCCAAGGGCTTGATGCCCTCCCCCAAGGCCGGTACCGTGACTCCCAACGTCGCCGCCGCCGTCAAGGAGATCAAAGCCGGTAAGATCGAGTATCGTCTCGACAAGACCAACATCATCCACTGCCCCATCGGCAAGGTTTCCTTCGGCGCCGAGAAGCTGACCGAGAACATGAACGCTCTGATGGGCGCTGTTGTCAAGGCCAAGCCCGCCGCTGCCAAGGGTCAGTATATCCGGAGCTGCGTCGTCGCCTCCACCATGGGCCCCGGCGTTAAGGTCAACACCACGAAGTATTGATCTTTTCCAAAAAAGTCCTTGACTTTTGTCATCGGCTTTGCTAATATATATTGGCTGCCAAAGACAGCAGGTGCGTCGCTATGACCAGAAATCCTGCCGAGGCGACGCAAAATTGCTTAGCATTTCTGTGTCCTCGTGTCTTTCGGCACGAGGACATTCTTTATTTGGAGGTGAACCTAATGCCCAACGCAAAGGTACTTGAATCGAAGAAAGCGATCGTTGAGGAACTGACTTCCAAGATGCAGAACGCGACCTCCGTCGTGTTCGTGAACTACAGCGGCATCACCGTTGCTCAGGACACCGAGCTGCGCAGACAGTTCCGTGAGGCGAACGTCGACTATAGCGTCGTGAAGAACACCCTGACCCGTCTGGCGGCCCACAACGCCGGTTACGGCGAGTTCGATGAGCTGCTGAACGGCACGACCTCTATGGCCTGCACCACCGGCGACCCCATCGCCCCTGCCCGCATCGTCAGCGAGTTTGCCAAGAAGAACAAGGACGTTCTTCAGATCAAGGGCGGCTTCGTGGAAGGTAAGGTCCTGTCCATCGAAGAGCTGAAGTCCTTCGGCGAACTGCCTTCCAAGGACGCTCTCATCGCCCAGGTGCTCGGAACCTTCCTGGCTCCCATCACCAGCCTGGCCTTCGTGCTGGATCAGATCTGCCAGCAGAAGGGCGGCGCCCCCGCAGCCGAAGAAGCTGCCGAATAATTCATTCCACACTACTCACTATTTAGGAGGAACTTAAAATGGCTAGCGAAAAAATCAATGCCCTGATTGAAGAAGTTAAGTCCCTGAGCGTCCTCGAGCTGGCTGAGCTCGTCCATGCTCTGGAAGAGACCTTCGGCGTTTCCGCCGCTGCTGCCGCTGTCGCTGCTCCCGCCGCCGGCGCTGCTGAGGTCGAAGAGAAGACCGAGTTCGACGTCATCCTGAAGGAGGTCGGCGCCGAAAAGATCAAGGTCATCAAGGTCGTTCGTGAGATCACCGGCCTGGGCCTGAAGGAAGCCAAGGAGCTCGTCGACAACGCTCCCAAGACCATCAAGGAAGCCATCTCCAAGGACGATGCCGAGGCTATGGTTGCCAAGTTCAAGGAAGTCGGCGCTACCTGCGAGATCAAGTAATTCTTCTCCAATTCAATTACTCCGGTATACCGTTTCGGTATGCCGGAGTTTTTATCATTTGAAAAAATAGGGGTTTTCTCTTCCTTTTTCCCACTTTTTATGGTATGATGGCGGCATGGCTTTTCGCCAGCTATTTTCACTGGAGGTTTTACATTGGATATCTGGAGTACAACGGCCGGAAAGATCCTCATGACCATGCTGCTCTCCATGGTTCCTGTTCTGGAGCTTCGCGGTGCGATTCCCATCGGCGTTGCCAACGGCCTCAACATCTGGGTCGCCATCGGCGTGTCCATCATCGGCAACCTGCTGCCGGTTCCCTTTATCATCCTGTTCATCCGCAAAATCTTCTCCTGGCTCCGTAAGCTCAGCAAGCGCCTTGATGGCCTGGTCACCAAGCTGGAACAGCGGGCGGCAAAAAAATCCGACGTGGTGCTGCGCTATGCCTTCTGGGGCCTTGTCATCCTGGTGGCCATTCCCCTGCCCGGCACCGGTGCCTGGACAGGCGCCCTGGTGGCTGCCATGCTGGATATGCGCCTCAAGCGCGCCTTCCCGGCCATCGTCCTCGGCGTTGTGATCGCCGGCGCCATCGTCGCCTTTGTCACTTACGGGGCAGGCGCCCTGTTCTTCTGATGGGAGGCCGCCCATGCATGTACAGACCGCCCTCCCCGACGGCTATCGGGAAACCCTGAAGATCGACCTGCAGACCGACAAGCGTCTGGCCCTTCTGGTCAACGGCGCCGCTCTGCTGATCGGCATCGCCATGGCCGTTCCGGCCCACTTCTACATTCCGATCACGGCCCTCTTTGATTGTTCGGAGGGCTTTCTCCCCTACCTGCTCCGCTTCCTCTGCCTGGTCGCCGGACTGCTGCTCTACATCGTTCTTCATGAACTCGTGCACGGCATCGCCATGAAGCTGTGCGGCACCCGGAAGGTGAACTACGGCTTTACCGGTCTCTATGCCTTTGCCGGCAGCAGCGACTACTACGGCAAGGCCGCCTACCGCCTCATCGCCCTGGCGCCCATCGTCGTCTGGGGCGTTGTCCTCGGCGTGGCCTGCGCCCTGGTGCCGCCGGTCTGGTTCTGGGTGGTCTACTGGATCCAGATCACCAACATCTCCGGCGCGGCCGGCGACCTCTATGTGACGATCCGCCTCGCCCGCCTGCCGGGAGACATTCTGGTGCAGGATTCCGGCGTCAGCATGACGGTCTACACCAACAGCACAGAATCCTGAAAAACGCCCGCTGCAAGGGCGGGTATCCGTAAGGCAGCAACAGCCACAGCAGTGCGAACTACTGTGGCTGTCCTTGTGTTTTCTCCTGTCAAGTGATAATGTGGAACCGAATAGACCTACTAATCGAAATTTGGAGAGGCAACTTTTTGCCGAAAGAGGATACATACAAATAGTTTCTGGAGGAAAACTCTATCATGAAGTTATTCAATCTATTTCGCCAAAGCCGAGCATCTCAACAAAAAGAAGG
>CAMGPO010000131.1 GCA_946060825.1 uncultured Clostridia bacterium
GTGGGACAGCTTGGCGGGGTAGCACTCGGACTCCGAGGGGATGGACTCCATGCCCCGCTCGTAGAGCCTGCGGTCGGACAGGGGCGAGAGGACGGCCCGGATGCCCAGAGCGCGGAAGAAGGTGGCCCAGAAGGGGTAGTTTTCGTAGAGGTTCAGCACCCGGGGGATGCCGACGGTGCCGCGCCTGGCTTCGGATTCCGGCAGCGGCTCGTAGGCGAAGAGGCGCTCGCGCTTGTAGGCCACGAGGTTTTCGCCCTTCCTGCCGGTTCCGCCGCCGCCGAGGCCCTTCTCGCAGCGGTTGCCGGTGATGTGCCGCCGTCCGCCGGGGAAGCGGTTGACGGTCAGCATACAGTTGTTGGCGCAGCCGCCGCAGTGGGTGGTGCGGGTGGTGTAGGTCAGGTTCTGGATCTCGTCGAGGGACAGCATCGTCGTGGGCTGGCCGTGATAGCGCTGCCGGGCGATCAGGGCCGCGCCGAAGGCGCCCATGATGCCGGAGATGTCGGGGCAGGTGACCTCCACGCCGGTGATGCGCTCAAAGGCCCGCAGGACGGCGGCGTTGTAGAAGGTGCCGCCCTGGACGACGATGTGGCGGCCCAGGTCCGCCGCGTCGGCCAGCTTGATGACCTTGTAGAGGGCGTTCTTCACGACGGAGTAGGCCAGGCCCGCGGAGATGTCGGAGACCGGCGCGCCCTCCTTCTGGGCCTGCTTGACGTTGGAGTTCATGAACACCGTGCAGCGGGTGCCGAGGTCGACGGGGTTTTTGGCGAAGAGGGCCTTCTCCGCGAACTGCTCGGCGGTGTAGCCCAGGGAGCCGGCGAAGGTCTCGAGGAAGGAGCCGCAGCCGGAGGAGCAGGCCTCGTTGAGCAGCACCGTGTCCACGACGCCGTCGCGGAGCCGGATGCACTTCATGTCCTGCCCGCCGATGTCCAGCACGCAGTCCACCTCCGGGTCGAAGAAGGCAGCGGCGGTGCAGTGTGCCACGGTCTCAACCTCGCCCTCGTCCAGGGCAAAGGCCGACTGGAGCAGGGTCTCGCCGTAGCCGGTGGAGCAGGAGCGGACGATCCGCGCCGTCTCCGGCAGGGCCTCGCGCAGCCGTTCGGCAGCGTCCATGGCCGTCCGGATCGGGTCGCCCCGGTTGTTGGCGTAGTAGGAGAACAGCAGCTCGCCGTTCGAGCCAATCAGGGCCAGCTTCGTCGTGGTGGACCCGGCGTCGATGCCGAGGAAGCAGTCGCCGGAGTAGGAACCGAGATCCGCCTTGGCGACCACGGCCCTGCTGTGCCGCGCCCGGAAGGCTTCGTATTCGGCCTCGCCGGTAAAGAGGGGATCGAGGCGCTTCAGCTCAAAGGTCAGGGCCACGCCGGCCTCAAGCCGCTGCCGCAGGTCCGAAAGGGCCACGGTTTCGCCCTCCTCTGCGGCCAGGGCCGCGCCCATGGCGGCGAAGAGGTGGGAATTCTCCGGGTCGACGATGGTTTCCGGGGTCAGGCGCAGGGTGCGGATGAAGGCCTTTTTCAGCTCCGGCAGGAAGTGGAGGGGGCCGCCGAGAAAGGCTACGCAGCCCCGGATGGGCTTGCCGCAGGCCAGGCCCGAGATGGTCTGGTTGACCACCGCCTGGAAGATGGAGGCGGCGAGATCGGCCCGGGAGGCCCCGTCGTTGATGAGGGGCTGAATGTCGGTTTTGGCAAAGACGCCGCAGCGGGCGGCGATGGGGTAGACGACCTGATAATGGGCGGCGGCCTCGTTGAGACCGGCGGCGTCGGTCTGCAGCAGGGCGGCCATCTGGTCGATGAAGGCCCCGGTGCCGCCGGCGCAGACGCCGTTCATCCGCTCCTCGAGGCCGCCCCGGAAGTAGATGATCTTGGCGTCCTCGCCGCCCAGCTCGATGGCCACGTCGGTCTGGGGGGCTGTGAACTGGAGGGCGGCAGCCACGGCGGCTACCTCCTGGACGAACGCAATGTGAAGGGCGCTGCCGAGGTTGATCGCGCCGGAGCCGGTGATCCGGACCCGGAGGGCGCAGTCGCCCAGCGCCTGCTCTGCCTCCCGGAGAAGCTGGGCCAGGGCGTCCTGGGTGTGGGCCATGTGGCGGCGGTAGCGGCCGAAAAGGATGCTGCCGCCGTCGTCCAGAATGGCCAGCTTGACGGTTGTGGAGCCGATGTCAATGCCTGCTCGATAGGTTTGCAAGGGGATTACCTCCGTATGTGCCCTGCGGCGTTTCCGCAGGTGGATTCTCGATCATTTGTGCTTCCGCCGCTCCTCGAGGGATTCGTACATCGCCTTCAGATGCTCACTGAGGGGCAGGTCGGAGCGGAAGGGGCGGAAGAAATTGTATTTGGCAGCCCGGGCCTTGGCGCGCCGGCGTATGTCGGCCTTGAGGGCCTCGTAGCGGACCTCGACGTGGTTGTCCTCGGCGAACTTCTTGAGCCGGGCGACGATCTGGGCCGAGTGGGCCACGTCGATGAGGAACACGCCGAAGAACAGGCCGATGAAGAAGGAGAAGGCCAGGTTCTGGGACAGCCAGTGGAGGGCGTCCAGGATGTAGGGATGGACGAAGAGGTCATAGACGGCGGCGACGGCGGCCCAGATCAGGGAGAACTGGGGGCAGATGATGCCCTGGATGTTGCCGGGCATTTTGCTGTAGTCCCAGAGGCGGACCTTCATCACCCGGATGCTCAGCACGCCCGCGAGGTATTCGATGGCCGTCATCGCCACGGCCATGGCGGCGATGGTGGCGAGCTTGTTCCCGAGGGGGCTGGCGATCAGATGCCGGTTTTCGAGCAGCGCCAGCAGGAACAGCAGACAGAGGCCGAAGCCGTAGAGGGGCACATAGGGGCCGGTGCAGAAGCCGGGGTTGATCCACTTGTGCTCCGGATGGACGGCGGCCCGGAACAGCAGCTCGACCACCCAGCCGAGCATACTGCCGACAAACAAGAGCAACGCCAGGGTCAAAAACAGTCCCACAGGGACCCCTCCGCATCGTTTTTTTCATAATACGACATAATTCTAAACGGAAACGAAACAAAATTTCCAAAAGATTGAAGATTGGAGAGTGAAGATTGAAAATTGGGGAGTGAAGAGTGAAGAGCTGCAGGGCGCGCCGTATTTTCCCGTAGGGCCACGGCTTGCCGTGGCCGAACCCTGCCGATCCGCGCATCATCCCGTTTTGGCGGACACAGCAAACCGTGTCCCTACGCGAAACCGGGAATTCCCGCTTCCGGTTCTGCCCGGCATTCGCCCCAAGACGCCGAATCGTGACTTTGCCGCTCAACAAAAATCACTTTACGTGCCTAGTATACACGATCCGCTGCGTTTTGTCAAACCCTATTTTCACATAACGTGAAAATAATTTTGAAATTGCCACGAACTGCACTCTCTGTCTCCCGGCCTGCCCCGCCTTGTCCGTGGCGAAGCAAAAAATCGACCCCTCTGCGGCGGGGGAGGGAAAACGCTTCCCTCTCTCTTTCATCTCAGATTCCGTTTCCTTTTCTATTCTCTTTCTTTTTAAGGAGCGACGCATCCCCGAACCGTCGCCGACGGATCGCCGATTCTTCGCCGACGAATCACGCAAAAAAGAGAGCCGGTTCCCCGGCCCCCGGCGGTCACTGGGCATCAGGCGGCGATATGGCAACGGGGAGAGATGCCGGGCCGTGATTGCCTCCGCCTTTCTTTCATGGTACGGCAGAAAGCGGCCCCTTGTCAAGAGGAAGGACGCCGTGGTAGAATGCAGAAAAAAGGAGGCGGGGAAATGCAGTGGGAAAAGGACGGCTATGTGCTGCGATTGGCGCGGTCGGAGGACGCGGAGGACTACTACCGGCAGAACTTCTGCCCGCTGGACCCGGAGGCCGCCCGGCTGACGGGCTGCAAGGCGGAATTTACGCGGGAGGAGGTCGTGGGCTTCTTTCTCCGGTGCATCGACGCGGAGGATCGGTATGACTTCCTGGTCGTGGACCCGGCGGGGGAGATCGTCGGGGAGAGCGTGATCAACGAGATCGACGAAGAGACCCGCAGCGCCAACTTCCGGGTGGCCCTGTTCCGCAGCTGCGCACGGGGCCGGGGCCTGGGCAGCTGGGTCATCGCGGCGACCCGGGATTTCGCCTTCGGGGCGCTGGGCCTCCACCGCCTGTCCCTGGACGTGTTTTCGTTTAATCCGAGGGCCATCCGGGCCTATGAGCGGGCGGGCTTCCGCCGGGAGGGCGTCCTGCGGGACGCCGTCCGCGACGGCGACGGCTATGGCGACGATATTCTCATGGCCCTCCTCGAGGACGAATGGAGAGAGATCAAAATGAGCGGAGATTGAAGCGTGAAGAGTGGAGCGTTAGAATGTCATTCTGAGGGCATGAAATGCCCGAAGAATCTTCCCGTACCCGGTTCCGAAAAGATTCTTCGCTTTGATCAGAATGACATCGCAGCGTTTTCCGTAGGATCGGATGACTCTGTCCGTCCAAAACGCGCCGGTTTGCACTTTGTATCGTCCAAAGCATGAACGCCGGGCAGGGCGGGACCCATGTGTCCCGCCGCAAGCCTGCCGGTTCGCACATTGTCACCGGGCGGCCGAAAGATCGCCCCAAAGGCTCCCTCTGTGGAAAGGGAGCTGCCGTCATTCCGGCCCACAGGCCGCGGGGACGTTGAGAAAAGAGAAAAAGAAGAGAGAACAGAACAAAAATGGACGTTTCCGTTGGAAACGTCCGTTTTTGATCAGCCCCAGAGGGCGGAGAGGGCGGGAATGACCTGCTTCTTCCGGGAGACAACCTTCGGCAGGAAGCAGGTGTTGTCCTTCAGCTCCGTGCTGAAGGCCTGGGTGAT
>CAMGPO010000132.1 GCA_946060825.1 uncultured Clostridia bacterium
AGAAGAGGAAAAAACGTCCCGTCTTGTCGGTCAAAGGGGCGCACTCGGGCGGTTTTCCACAGAGCAGATGACGCGAAATGAGTTATCCACAGCCGGGGATGGAAACTTTGGCCGCCGGCTGTGGACAAAGGCGGCACTGCAGGTTGCGATTCGGGGAAAACGGGAGTATAATCAAATCAAAATTAGTAGGCCTGGTTTGGTGGAAAGGAGCGGTACATATGAAAATCATGTTCATTGGAGCCACCCACGAGGTGACCGGGAGCTGTACGCTGCTGGAGGTTGGAGGAAGCTATTATCTGGTGGACTGCGGCATGGAGCAGGGGATTGACGTCTTTCAGAATGTCCCGCTGCCGGTTGCAGCGTCGGAGATCGAGGCGGTATTCCTGACCCACGCCCACATTGACCACGCCGGGATGCTGCCGAAACTTTACCGGGATGGCTTCCACGGCACGATCTACGCCACGGAGGCCACCTGTGACCTCTGCAATATCATGCTGCGCGACTCGGCCCATATCCAGATGTCCGAAGCGGAGTGGCGCTCCCGCAAGGCGGAGCGGGCAGGAGAGCCGGCAAAGGATCCTGTCTACGACCTGGACGACGCCCTCGGCGCGATCTCCCTGTTCCGCCGCTGCCGCTATGGAGAGCGGAGCAGCATTGCCGCCGGGATCGACATCCGGTTCACGGACATCGGCCATCTGCTCGGCTCGGCCTGCATCGAGCTCTGGCTGACAGAGGGGGAGGAAACGCGGAAGATTGTCTTCAGCGGCGACGTTGGCAACACGGATCAGCCCCTGCTCAAGGATCCCCAAACCGTGGAGGAGGCCGACTATCTCGTCATCGAGTCGACCTACGGCAACCGGCTTCATGACCGGCCCGGCGACGCGGTGCGAGAATTGGCGGAATACCTTCAGCGGGCCTTTGATCGGGGCGGCAGCGTCATCATCCCGTCCTTTGCTGTCGGCCGCACCCAGGAGATCCTCTATGCAATCCGGGAGATCAAGCAGAAGGGGCTGGTGAAGGGCCATGAGGGCTTCCCGGTCTTTGTGGACAGCCCGCTGGCCGTTGAGGCCACTGGCGTCTTTCTCCAGTGTAACCCGGACTGCTTCGACGAGGAAACCTGTGCCCTCCTTCGGCAGGGGGTGAACCCGATCTGGTTCGAGGGGCTGGAGCTCTCAGTCACGTCAGACGACTCCCGCCGCATCAACGAGAATCACCGGCCAAAGGTCATTCTCTCGGCCAGCGGTATGTGTGAGGCCGGCCGGATCCGCCATCACCTGAAACACAACCTCTGGCGGCGGGAGAACATCATCCTCTTTGCCGGCTACCAGGCGGAGGGCTCCCTGGGCCGAACCCTCCTGGAGGGAACGGACAGCGTCCGTCTCTTCGGCGAGGACATCGCTGTCCGCGCAGAGATCTGCGCCCTCCATGGCACCAGCGGCCACGCCGACCGGGAAGGATTGCTCCACTGGCTCCGGTCCTTCCGGGAGAAGCCGGGCCTTGTCTTTGTGAACCACGGCGACGACGAGTCCTGCGAAGCCTTCCGCAGGCTGCTTGCCGAGACTTACGGTTACCAGGCCGTGGCACCCTACAGCGGGACGGAGTATGACCTTCTCACCGACCGAATGCTGACCTATACCGAGGGAAAGCGCATCGACCGCGTGCAGGCCCTCAAGGGCAGCCGCCGCGCCCAGGCATTCTACGAAGAGCTGGTTGCCGCGGCTGCATCCCTGCTGGAGCTGGCAAAAGGTTTCCGCGGGCGCTCCAACAAGGATATCGGAAAGTTCACAGCCCAGATCCGCAGCCTCATCGAAAAATGGCGTGACTGACGTGCGGCGGACGCCGCAGATTCCGGCTTCCATGTATCAAATTCCCGCCCCGGGAAATACTGTATCTGTTTCCAGGAATCATTGGGAGGTACAGTTTGATGCATGGGAAAGTCGAAATCTGCGGCGTCAATACGTCCAGGCTGAAAACGCTGAAGCCGGAGGAGATGACGGAGCTGCTGCGCCGGACCAAGGAGGGAGACATGAAGGCCCGAGAGGAGCTGATCGAGGGCAATCTGCGGCTGGTGCTCTCCGTCATTCAGCGTTTTTCCGGCCGTGGGGAAAACCCGGACGATCTGTTCCAAGTCGGCTGCATCGGCCTTTTAAAGGCCATCGCCAACTTCCGCCCGGAGCTGAACCTCAAGTTCTCCACCTACGGCGTGCCGATGATCGCCGGCGAGGTGCGCCGGTTTCTGCGGGATAACGCAGCCATCCGGGTCAGCCGCTCCATGCGGGATACGGCTTATCGGGTTCTGCAGTGCAAGGAGCAGCTCACGAACCGGATGGAACGGGAGCCGACCCTGTCGGAAATCGCAGAGGTTCTGGATCTGCCCCTCCAGACCGTGACCGCTGCTATGGACGCCGTCAGCGCGCCGGTATCCCTCTATGAGCCGGTCTACAGCGACGGCGGCGACCCTCTGACGGTAATGGATCAGGTACGGGACATGAGGAATACGGATGAGCACTGGATGGAGCAGATCGCCCTGCGGGAGGCTGTGCAGAAGCTGGGAGAGCGGGAGAAGCGGATTCTGGCACTGCGGTTCTACGACGGCAAGACCCAGATGGAGGTGGCCGGAGAGGTGGGAATCTCCCAGGCCCAGGTCTCGCGGCTGGAAAAGAGCGCTCTGAACTCCATCCGAAAATCCATCAGCGTCTCCTAGGACGGGCTGCATATTTCCCGGCGGCACGGCATAGCGTGTACCAAACAGGTTTGGGGAGGCGCAGGAGATGCTGGAACGTTTATCGGAGATACGCTGCAAGGAAGTCATCAATGTGTCGGACGGCTGCCGGCTGGGCTTTGCCGAAGACTTTGAGATCGATCTGCAGAAGGGCTGCCTTGTGGCCCTTCTGGTGCCAGGGCCCTGCAGGTTCTTCGGCCTGTTTGGCCGGGATTCCGACTTCGTGATTCCCTGGCAGGCGGTTCGGAAAATCGGCGGAGATATCATCCTGGTGGAGGTCATCCCGGATAAGATCCGCCGGCCCCGTCCGCGTAAGGGATTTTTCAAATAATTTTTCAAAAAAGCCTTGCGTTTTGCGGGCAGATCCGGTATAATAGTTTGGCGCGAAAAGCGTGTACTTCACACACCCGAGGATCGCTTCCTCTGTGCCCCAGCGGTGGGGGAGCGGGATGAGAGGGGTGGAGGGAAAAACAAAAGGAAAAGGAGAAACAAAAACTATGGCAGTCGTATCCATGAAGCAGCTGCTGGAAGCCGGTGTCCACTTCGGCCACCAGACCAGACGCTGGAACCCCAAAATGGCAACCTACATCTACACCGAGCGGAACGGGATCTACATCATTGATCTCCAGAAGACCGTGAAGAAGCTGGAAGAGGCCTATGCCTTTGTCCGCGACCTGGCCGCCAGCGGCGAGTCCATCCTGTTCGTCGGCACCAAGAAGCAGGCTCAGGACGCCATCCGCGAAGAGGCGGAGCGCGTCGGTATGTTCTATGTCAACGCCCGCTGGCTCGGCGGTATGCTGACCAACTTCAAGACCATGCGCACCCGTATCGACCGTCTGGCCCAGCTCCGCAAGATGCAGGAGGACGGCACCTTTGCCATGCTGCCCAAGAAGGAAGTTATCAAGCACCAGGGCGAGATCGAGAAGCTCGAGAAGTACCTCGGCGGCGTCAAGAACATGAAGAAGCTGCCCGGCGCTCTGTTCATCGTTGATCCCCGCAAGGAGCGCAACGCCATCCTCGAGGCCCGGAAGCTGCATATCCCGATCGTCGCCATCGTCGATACCAACTGTGATCCCGACGAGGTCGACTATGTCATCCCCGGCAACGATGACGCCATCCGCGCCATCCGTCTGATTGCGCAGACTATGGCCAACGCCGTTGTCGAAGGCCGTCAGGGCGAAGAGATGACCATGACCGAGGCTCCTGCTGAGGAAGCCAAGGCCGAGTAATTCCGCGCCGAACAAGAGAGAACAGAAAGTGCCCGCCCTGCGGGCACTTTTCAAGAACGATACAGGAGGATACAATTTATGGCTTTTACTGCTGCTGATGTAAAGACTCTGCGTGAAATGACCAACGTTGGCATGATGGACTGCAAGAAGGCCCTGGCTGCCAACGACGGCGATATGGACAAGGCTGTGGAATGGCTCCGTGAGAAGGGCCTGGCCAAGGCTGCCAAGAAGGCCGGCCGCATTGCCGCCGAAGGCATGGCTTATGCCGCTGTCATCAACGGCGTCGGCGTCGTTGTCGAGGTCAATGCCGAGACCGACTTCGCCTCCAAGGCTCCCGTCTTTGTTGACTTTGTCAAGGACATCGCCACCGTTGTTGCCGAGCAGAACCCCGCTGACCTTGAGGCCCTCAAGGCCTGCAAGTACCCCGGCTCCGAGCTGACCGTTGCCGAGATGCTGCCTGAGAAGGTCATGGTCATCGGTGAGAACCTGCAGATCCGCCGCTTCGCCCGCTTTGGCGAGAACACGTCCGTGTCCTATGTCCATGCCGGCGGCAAGATCGGCGTTCTGGTCAACCTGGCCGTCGAGGGCGGTATTGACGCCACCCAGATCGGCAAAGACGTCGCCATGCAGATTGCCGCTCTGAACCCCAGATTCTGGGACAAGAGCCTGGTCACCCAGGACGTTCTGGACGAGGAGAAGAAGATCCTCGTTGCCCAGATGGACAACGATCCCAAGATGGCTTCCAAGCCCCAGCAGGTCAAGGAAAAGATCGCTGCCGGCAAGCTGAACAAGTTCTACGA
>CAMGPO010000133.1 GCA_946060825.1 uncultured Clostridia bacterium
AAGGCTATTGCGTCATAAGTCAAGGCAAAAAAGAAATGCAGGGCGAACGCATCCGCCCTGCAAAAAATGTTCACATTTGTTCACCCAGAATACTCTTGGTCGCATAGGCGTTCAAATCCTGACCGGCCAGATTGCCCGCGAGGTACTCGTAATAGCCCTGGCTGCCGATCATGGCGCCGTTGTCACCGCAGAGAGACAGGGGCGGCGCATAGAGGGTCACGCCCAGCTTTTGGGTCTCCCGTTCAAAATCTGCGCGGATGCGGGAATTGGCCGCCACACCACCGGCGATGGCCAGTTTTTGATAGCCGCGCGCCCGCAGGGCCGACATTGTCCGAGGCACCAGGGTTTCGCTGACCGCACGGGCAAAGCTGGCGCAGAGGGACGGGATGTCGATCTCCTCCTCCCGCTGCTCGCAGTTATGGATCAGGTTCAGCGTGGCCGTTTTGAGGCCGGAGAAAGACATATCCAACGGATTGCCGCTGAGCTTTGCCATGGGCATGGGATACTTTGTGTCATCGCCGGACTGGGCAGCCCGGTCCAGAGCTGCGCCGCCGGGATAGGGCATCCCCAATACACGAGCCACCTTGTCGAAGCACTCCCCCGCCGCATCGTCCCGGGTCGAGCCGAGGATTTCGAGGTCGGTGTAGTCCTTGACGTCCACAATCATCGTATGCCCGCCGGAAACCACCAGGCAGAGGAAGGGCGGTTCCAGCTCCGGATAGGCCAGATAGTTGGCGGCGATGTGGCCCTTGAGGTGGTGCACCGGAATGATAGGCACATCCAGCGCATAGGCCGCCGCCTTGGCAAAGTTGACACCGACCAGCACGGCCCCGATCAGGCCCGGCGCATAGGTGACAGCCACGGCGTCAATGTCCGCCCGGGTCAGACCGGCACGTTCCAGGGCCTCGTCCGCCAGTGCGTAGATGGCCTCGATGTGTTTCCGGGAGGCAATCTCCGGCACGACGCCGCCGTACTCACGGTGGAGGGCGACCTGAGAGGCGATACAGTCGGCGAGGACTTCCCGTCCATCCCGGACGAGGGCCACGGCGGTCTCGTCGCAGGAGGACTCTACAGCTAGAATAATCATGGATTCAGTTCCTTCCGAAAAAGCTCCGCGTCCTCCGTGGGACGGGAATAGTAGCGGGGGCGGCATCCGACCGAGGTAAAGCCCAGAGCGGCATAGAGCGCCTTGGCAGCCTCGTTGGAGGCGCGGACTTCCAGGGTCAGGCTGATGGCCTTTTCCACCCGCAGGGCCTCGCAGAGGGCCTCCACAAGGGCTCTGCCGATCCCGCGGCGGCGGAAATCCGGCCGGACGGCCAGATTCATCATATCGCTCTCCCCCAACACCGTCTGACTGCCGACATAGCCAAGCATTCGGCAATCCTCCACGGCGACCAGCCAAAGGCTCAGCTCGTTGCGCAGCTCGCTGCGGATGGAAGCTTCGCTCCATGGGAGCGAAAAACACTCCCGCTCGAGGGCCGCAATCTCGGCCACATGGGCCTCGCTCATTCTTACAATTTCCATCACTTCGCCTCGTACCAGCTTGCACCGACCTTGGCCTCGGCGATCAGCGGCACACTGAGGGTCGCAGCCTGCTCCATCTCAGCGCGGACAATCTCCATAACCGCATCCCGCTCCTCCAGAGGACACTCGACGATCAGTTCGTCGTGTACCTGAAGCACCAGACGGGATTTCATGCCGCGCTTTGACAGCGCTTCGGAAACCCGCAGCATCGCAATTTTGATAATGTCGGCAGCCGTACCCTGGATCGGCGTGTTGAGGGCCATACGTTCGCCCATGGAGCGGATGTTGAAGTTGCTGCTTTTCAGCTCCGGCAGGGCGCGGCGGCGGCCGTAGAGGGTCGTCACATAGCCGTTTGCCTTTGCAAAATCCACAATGTCGTGCATATAGGCCTGAACGCCGGAAAAGCGGCGGAGATAGCTGTTGATATATTCCTCGGCCTCCCAGACGGAGACGCCGATATCCTCCGACAGGGACCATTTGGAGATGCCGTAGACGATGCCGAAGTTGACCGCCTTGGCATTGCGGCGCATGAGCGGTGTCACCTCGGAGACCGGAACGCCGAACACCTGAGAAGCAGTGACAGTGTGGAAGTCCTCGCCGCTGAGGAAAGCATCCCGCATGGCGCTGTCTCCGGCAATGTGAGCAAGGACGCGCAGTTCGATCTGGCTGTAATCTGCGTCCACAAAGACACAGCCCTCGCGGGGCACGAACATCTTTCGGATTTCACTGCCCAGCTCCGTCCGAACCGGAATATTCTGCAGGTTCGGCTCCGTGGAGGACAGACGGCCTGTGGCCGTGACCATATTCTGGAAGGTCGTGCGGATGCGTCCGTCGCCCCCAATGACCTTCAAAAGGCCGTCGGCATAGGTCGATTTCAGCTTGGTGAGCTGCCGGAACTCGAGGATTTCCTCGATGATCGGGTGGCGGCCCTTCAGCTTTTCCAGCACCTCGGCGTTGGTGGAGTAGCCGGTCTTGGTCTTCTTGACCGGCGGCAGTTCCAGCTTTTCAAACAAAATCTCTGCCAGTTTTTTGGTGGAATTGATGTTGAATTCCTCGCCGGCATAGCCGTAGATGGCGGACTGGGACGCATCGATACGCTGAGACAGCATCTCACCGAAGCGTTCGAGCTGTTCCCGGTCTACAAGGACGCCGGCCTCCTCCATATCAGCCAGTACGGCGCAGAGCGGGAGGTCGATCTCATAGTAGACCTGCTCCAGCGCATTATCCTGCAGCTTCTGCCGCAGCACGGGCTCCAGCTCCAGCAGAGCCGACGCCTCGGCGGCAAGATCCGACGTCTCCCGGGAGAGATAGAAGGATGCCAGCTTTTTGACAGAGTAATCATTCTCCGTCGGGCTGAGGACATAACCGGCCAGAGATGCGTCAAAAACCTGCGCAGGCCATGGCAGACCCAGGCAGTCCAGCAGACGGTACAGACCCTTCACGTCGGCACAGATCAGCTCCGTCCCGTTCAGGAGGGCAGCGAGGTACTCCCGGGATGCCGAAGTCTCCGCCGTACAGGCACCCGCCTCCGTAGCGACGGCAAAGGATGCACCGTCCGCCGTGAAGCAAAGGGCCCTTCTCCCCTCCGGGGCGGGAAGTTCTGTCAGTGCAGGCTGGAGCTTCTCCGCCGCCGGTTCCGGCGCGGCTTCCCGAAGGTGGTATTTGTCGATCATTTTGATGAATTGCAGCTTCTCAAAGAGAGCCAGCAGTGCCGGCTTGTCCGGCTCCTGCACGAGACAATCCTCGGGACGGAAGTCCACCGGGGCGTCACAGCGGATGGTCGCCAGGTCATAGGAGAGAAACGCATTGTCCCGGCTGGCTTCCAACTTTTTCCGAACGGAGTCCTTGACCTCGTCCAGATGGCCGTAGACGCCCTCGAGGCTGCCAAAGCGCCAGAGCAGATCCTTGGCCGTCTTGGGACCGACGCCAGCCACGCCGGGAATGTTGTCCGAGCTGTCGCCCATCAATGCCTTGAGGTCGATCAGGCGGATTGGGTCGAAGCCATATTCTTCGCGGAACAGTTCTTCCGTATACAGCGTGGCCGTGGTCTGGCCGGGTCGGGAGATGATGAGCTTCACATGGACGCAGCCGTCGATGAGCTGTAAGCTGTCCCGGTCGCCGGTGACGATGACACACTCCCAGCCCTGGGCGCAGCATGACTTGCCAACGGTACCCAACACATCGTCGGCCTCCCAACCCTCGACCGCAAAGATGGGAATGCGCATGGCCGTGAGAACTTCTTTGATCAGGGGCATCTGGGCCGCCAGTTCCTCCGGCATCGCATGGCGGGTGGCCTTATATCCTGCATATTGGAGGTGGCGGAAGGTCGGGCCTTTGAGGTCAAAAGAGACACAGAGGGCATCCGGCTGTTCCTCAGCCCGCATTTTCTCCATGATATTCAAGAAGCCGAATACGGCGTTTGTGTAGAGGCCGTCCCGGGTCGAGAGCAGCTTCACGCCGTAAAAGGCGCGGTTCATGATGCTGTTTCCGTCTAGGATCATCAATTTCATGGCTGTACTCCTGAAAAGTTTGGGCGGACCGTGGTCCGCCCCTGGATTGTTTTTACACGCGCTTCCATTTGGTGCCCTGGGGCGTGTCGATAATCTCAACGCCCATGGCCTTCAGCTTGTCGCGGATGCGGTCTGCCTCCTGGAAGTTCTTCGCCTTCTTGGCAGCGGCACGGTCGGCAATCATGCCGTCGATGACAGGATCCCGTTCCTCAGCCGCCTCGGCCTTCTTCTGCTCCTCACGGGCCCTGGCCGCGGCATCCAGCAGGTTTAGGGACAGGACACGGTCAAAGTCATCCAGAGCCGCCAGCTTGGTGGCGTCATTGGTCTTGGCCTTGAGCACGTCATAGAGGGCTGTGATGGCCAGGGACGTATTGAGGTCGGCGTCCATGGCCTTCTGGAACCGGGCCTTGAGGGCCGCCATGGCTTCCTCGTCCACAGGCTCGCCGGAGTCGGACTTCAGCGCCGCGATACGGTCGACCAACTTCTTATAAGCCGCAGCGGCGTTGTCAAGATTCTCATAGGAGAAAACCAGGCTCTTGCGGTAGTGGGACTGGAGGCAGAAGAAGCGATAGACGATGGGGTCATAGCCCTTCTGTTCCAGCAGAGAGACAGTCAGGAACTCACCCTTGGACTTGGACATCTTTCCGTCGTTGGTATTGAGATGCAGCACATGGAACCAGTAGTTGCACCACTTGTGGCCCAGGTAGCT
>CAMGPO010000134.1 GCA_946060825.1 uncultured Clostridia bacterium
CAGGACAGCACGGTCAAGGTCTATGATATCCTGCCCGCCGCCGACCAGAAGCCCATCTGCGGCCTCGCCATCGACATCGGCACCACCACCGTCACCGCCGTTCTGACGGACATGGAGACGGGCAAACTGCTAGCCAAGGGCTCCGCCGGCAACGGCCAGATCCGCTACGGCGCCGACGTCATCAACCGCATCATCGAGGCCAGCCGGGAGGGTGGCCGGAAGAAGCTCCAGGACGCCATCATCAAGGAGACGCTGGTACCCATGATCGCCAACCTGGCCAAATCCGCCGGCGTGGCGGTCAACCGGATTGTCCGGGTCTGTGTGGCCTCCAATACCACCATGAACCACCTGCTCCTGGGCGTGGACAGCGACCCTGTCCGCATGGAGCCCTATATCCCCTCCTTCTTCTTCTGGAAGGGCCTGAAGGCCGCGAATCTGCGGCTGCCGGTGCATCCGGAGGCCACAGTCATCCTGGCTCCCAACATCGGCTCCTACGTGGGTGGCGACATCACCGCCGGTACCTTCACCAGCATGATCTGGAACAAGGACGAGATGTCCCTCTTCATCGACCTCGGCACCAACGGTGAGATCGTCTTCGGCAATCGGGACTTCCTGATGTCCTGTGCCTGCTCTGCCGGCCCGGCCTTTGAGGGCGGCGACATCTCCTGCGGTATGCGTGCCACCGACGGTGCGATTGAGTCCTGCACCATCGACCCCAAGACCATGGAGCCGACCTTCGGCATCATCGGCGAGGCGGGTCAGAAGCCCGTGGGCCTCTGCGGCTCCGGCATCATCGACCTGATTTCCGCTCTTTACCGCGCCCGCATCATCACGGCCAAGGGCATTTTCTGCCGGGAGGGCAGGCGGGTGGCCCATGACAAGCACGGATGCGGCCGCTATATTCTGGCGACTCCCGAGGAGTCGGCCACCGGCCGGGAAATCTCCCTCAACGAGGTAGACATTGACAACTTCATCCGGGCGAAGGGCGCGATTTTCTCTGCCATCCAGACTATGCTGTCCTCCATCGACATGGACGTCTCCGTCATCGACGACGTCTACGTCGCCGGCGGCATCGGCTCCGGCATCAACATGAAGAACGCTGTTACCATCGGTATGTTCCCCGACATCCCGCTGGAAAAGTTCCACTATATCGGCAACTCCTCCCTCTCCGGCGCCTATGCCATGGTGCTCTCGGACGAGGCCGAGGCTAAGGTCCACGAGGTGGCCCAGAACATGACCTACCTGGAGCTGTCCACCACCCCCGGCTATATGGACGAGTTCGTGGCGGCCTGCTTCATCCCCCACACCAACGGGAGCATCTTCCCGTCCTGCACCCAGGAGGAGATCTGAGATGGCAGTCGTGGAGAACAACAAAGAAGAAGTGCCCTTCCGGCACTATTGCGAGCTGTTCCGGGACCTTGACCCCGAGGAAGCGGCGAAGCGCTGCGGCGTGACCTTTGAAAACGGCGAGTTCCGGGTCCGCCTGCTGGACACCGACTATTTCCTCGCCTGGCCGGAGTTTGCCATCCGCACCGAATCCGGAAAGGGCCTGGCCCTGGACAAGCTGCCGATGCAGACCTTCCTGATGCGCTACCTGCTGGAGGGACGGCGGGCAGGGGAGAGCACCCGGCTGCTGACCTTCCGGGAAATGCCCTGGGGCGAGGTCTACATCCAGCCCTTTACCGGCCGCTGCCTGACCCGGGCCGCCTTCACCTTCGGCACCCGGATTGCGGCCTTCCGCAAGGGAGCCGAGGCCCTGGGCGGCCAGCCCACCGGCCACGGCGACGCCGGCTACCTCTTTGAACTGATCGGTGGCTACCGCATGGAGCTGATTGTCTGGGAAGGAGACGAGGAATTCCCGCCCTCCAGCCAGATCCTCTATACGGACACCTTTGCCGACGGCTTCTCCGCTGAGGACCGGGTCGTCTCCGGCGATATCCTGATTACTGCGATCAAGAGCAGAATGTGAGGCACTGACTATGGAATTTGTCTATCGGGGTCTGGAGGCCCGTTTGGACCGTCACCTTGTGACCGATGAGGAAGTCGACCGCCAGATGGAGCGGCTTCGCCAGCAGAATCCCCGGGTGGCTGTTGTCACCAACCGCCCAGCCCAGCTCGGTGACGAGGTGGTCCTCGACTACGCCGGCTTCTGCGACGGCGAGCAGTTCGCCGGCGGCACCGCTGAAAACCAGACCCTGGTGCTGGGCAGCGGGATGTTCATCCCCGGCTTTGAGGAGCAGCTCGTGGATCGGGTGCCCGGTGAGCCGGTCACGGTCCACGTCACCTTCCCCAAGGAATACCACGCCGCGGAGCTGGCGGGAAAGGCGGCGGAGTTCCGCTGCGTCATCCACGAGATCCGCGTCAAGACCGAGTACAAGCTGGACGACACCTTTGCCAAAGAGGTCGGCCGCTGCGCTACCTTCGCGGAGATGCGGGAGCGGCTGCGGGCCAGCCTGCAGGACTACTCCGACGAGCGAGGTGAGCTGGACCTCCGCGACCGGCTGATTCGTCAGGCCGCCGAGACCCTGGACTTCACGCCCACGGAGGCGGAGCTGGATGCCGCCGTCGAGGAGCAGATTGAAACGCTCCGGGCCCAGCTTGCCCAGCAGGGTCTGACCTTGGAGATGTACTGCCAGTTCATGAACAGCTCGGAGGAGACTCTGCGGGAGGACGCCCGGACCGGTGCGGAAAAAGATCTGCGGGCTCAGGCCGCCGTGGCCAGAATCGCGGAGCTGGAGGGGCTGGAGGCCAGCCAGGAGGAGATTGCCGAGACCTGCGCACAGATCTGCCGTCAGAACCAGATCACCATGGAGCAGCTCCAGCCCCATTACGACGCCGCCTTTGAGGCAGCGGTGGTGCGCAGCGTTGTCACACGGAAGGCCATGGCCCTGGTGCGGAGCGCGGCGAAGGTTACAGAAACGCCGTAAACGGTTGGAGCAGCCTGCTGTTCTGCATGGAAAAATACAGTGTGTCGCGGTTTCGTGAAAATGAACCACGGCACACTTTTTTTCATAGGTCTTACTCAGAAAATCTGCATAAATAATTTTGGGTTTTTTACCCATGATTGTTGACTTATATATCAATCGGTGGTACAATGTGACCGTACCGATAAAGAAATATCGATAACGGCGCTGGGAGACACGGACGTTTGAAGTGCGGCGCCGGAACAAAAAAATTGCCCCCGGGGGTGGTGAAAGATCCCGGGGCACAAGGAGGATTATCTATGGCAATCAATTTCAAAGACGGCAAGTATGTGGACGAAAACGGCAGAGTAACCCTCGACCCGACTGTCTACAAGGATTGGCAGATTGCAGAAGAGGCAGAAAAGACGCTGCCTCCCGTGGAGTATTTCCGCGAGAAGCTGGGCCTTCTGCCTGAGGAAATCATTCCCTATGGCAAGACTCCGAAACTCGACTTTATCAAGATCATGAATCGTCTGAAGGACAAACCCGACGGCAAGTTCATTGAAGTGACCGCCATCACCCCCACTCCTCTGGGTGAAGGCAAGTCCACCACCTCCCTGGGCCTGATCGAAGGCCTCGGCAAGCTGGGCAAGAACGTCGGCGGCTGCCTGCGTCAGCCCTCCGGCGGCCCGACGATGAATGTCAAGGGTACCGCAGCTGGCGGTGGCAATGCCCTGCTGATGCCCATGACCGAGTTCTCCCTTGGCCTGACCGGCGATATCAACGATATTATGAACGCGCACAACCTGGCGATGGTCGCCCTCAACGCCAGAATGCAGCATGAGCGTAACTACAACGACGAGCAGCTCGCCAAGCGCGGCCTGAAGCGCTTGGACATCGATCCCAAGCGCATTGAGATGGGCTGGGTCCTCGACTTCTGCGCCCAGGGCCTGCGGAACATCCTCATCGGCATCGGCGGCCCGAAGGACGGCTACCTCATGGAGTCCAAGTTCGGCATCGCCGTCGGCTCCGAGCTGATGGCCATTCTGGCTGTCGCCCGTGACCTGAAGGATCTGCGTGAGCGCATCGGCAAGATCGTCGTGGCCTATAACCGCAGCGGCGAGCCTGTCACCACCGAAGATCTCGAGGTTGCCGGCGCCATGACCGCCTGGATGCGGAACACCATCAACCCCACCATGTGCTACTCCGTCGAGCATCAGCCTGTGCTGATCCACGCCGGTCCCTTCGCCAACATCGCCATCGGTCAGTCCTCCGTCATCGGCGACCGTCTGGCTCTGAAGCTCTTTGACTATCATGTCACTGAGTCCGGCTTCGCTGCCGACATCGGCTTCGAGAAGTTCTGGAACGTCAAGTGCCGTCTGTCCGGCCTGACCCCCAACGTCTCCGTCCTGGTTGCCACCATCCGCGCTCTGAAGATGCACGGCGGCGGCCCGGCCGTTGTCGCCGGCCGTCCTCTGCCCAAGGAGTACACTGAGGAGAACCTCGAGCTGCTGGAGAAGGGCTGCGAGAACCTGTTCCATCATGTGGCTACCATCAAGAAGTCCGGCATCGTTCCCGTCGTCTGCATCAACCAGTTCTACACCGACACCGACGCTGAGATCGCCCTCATCCGCAAGCTCTGCAAGGAGCAGGGTGTTCGCTGCGCGCTGTCCAACCACTGGAGATACGGCGGCGAAGGCGCCATCGAGCTGGCTGAGACCGTCATCGACGCCTGCAACGAGAAGAACGAGATCAAGCTCCTCTATCCGCTGGAGATGCCCCTCCGTGAGAGAGTCGAGCTGATCGCCAAGGAAGTCTACGGCGCCGACGGCGTCGAC
>CAMGPO010000135.1 GCA_946060825.1 uncultured Clostridia bacterium
GTCTTCGTACATGAAAAAATACCTCTCTTTGGTTAGATCGTGATTGCCCTGGACGAATGCCCATCAACTGCTTGCTGGTCTGATTGCACAGGGTGATCGTTTATATGTGCACGGCGCTGCCGTAAACACCCGGGGGGTGGCAAAGCCGCCGCAATTCAGGGCACGGCGACTCCACAACTTGTATTATAGCACACAGGATTTTTTTGTCAATGGTCAATAATTATTTTTTGTTTTCAGCGATTCTTTTTTGTCGTTTCGACGATTTTTGCCACCTGCTGTGCCACGTTTTCCGCCTTTTCCTGGGTTCCGGCTTCCACCATGACGCGAATCAGGGCTTCTGTGCCGGATGGCCGCACAAGGATCCGGCCATCGCCTGCCAGCGCCTGTTCTCCGTCACGAATCGCAGCCTGCACCTCCGGAGAACGAATCAAAGCGTCCTTCTCTGCGTTCTGCACAGGACCGGGGACGTTAATCAGAATCTGGGGGTAGTGCGTCACGGCCCCGGCCAGCTCGCTGAGCTTCTTCCCGCTCTTTTTGACGATCTGCATGAGCTGTAGAGCTGAAAGCTCGCCGTCGCCGGTGGTCATATGGTCGAGGAAAATGATGTGGCCGGACTGCTCGCCGCCCAGGGCCATGCCCGTCTCCTGCATCATCTCCAGCACGTTGCGGTCACCCACGGCGGCGCAGAGCAGGCGGATGCCCTGACGGGCGCAGTATTTGTGGAGGCCGAGGTTGGACATGACCGTGGCCACGAAACCGTCTCCGCGAAGTGTCCCAGCCTCGATCATGGCAGCCGCGCAGATGGCCATCATCTGGTCGCCGTCCACCGTCTCACCGCGCTCGTCCACAGCCAGACAGCGGTCGGCGTCGCCGTCGAAGGCCACGCCGAGGTCGTAGCCGCCGGCCTTCACTGCGGCGGACAGGGCATCCAGATGGGTGGAGCCGCAGCCGCTGTTGATGTTGACGCCGTCGGGCCGGTCGCTGAGAAAGTCGGCATCGAGGCCAACCCGGGCAAAGAGATCCCGGACCGTGGCCGAAGCCGCGCCGTTGGCGCAGTCCACCAGGACGCGGAGGCCAGAGAGGTCGCCGTCAAGGGTGGAAGCCAGATGGTCGAGATACCGATCCGCCTGGCCGCTTCCGTCCAGAATCCGGCCGATCTCTCCGTGGGTCTTCATGGGAAGCGGTTCACCGGAGAGGATCAGTGACTCGATGCGGGCCTCCAGCTCGTCAGAGAGCTTGAAACCGCTGCCAGAGAAGATCTTGATGCCATTGTGCTCATAGGGGTTGTGGGAGGCAGAGATGACCGCGCCCGCGGCCGCCTGATTGGCGACGGTCAGATAGGCCACGGCAGGGGTCGGGATGACGCCCAGCCGCATAACGTCGGCGCCGCAGGCACAGAGACCCGCCGCCAGGGCGCATTCCAGCATATCGCCGGAAATTCTCGTATCGCGGCCGATCAGGAACAGGGGCCGGCCGCCGTCCTCCCGCTGCAGGGCCAGAGCCGCCGCCTGGCCGATACGGTAGGCCAGAGCGCCGTCCAGCGTCTCATTGGCAACACCGCGGATTCCGTCGGTGCCGAACAGTTTTCCCATAGGTCAAAAACTCCTTTTTTCAGAACTGAAGCTGCCCATCCGGGCGTTCCAGGTGCAGATGCTCATAGGCGCTGGCCGTCACGCAACGGCCACGGGGCGTTCTCGTCAGGAAGCCGAGCTGCATCAGATAGGGTTCGTAGACGTCCTCGAGGGTCACGGCCTCCTCGCCGATGGTAGCCGCCAGAGTCTCCAGGCCCACGGGGCCGCCGCCATAGTGCTTAATGATGGCCGTCAGCATCCGGCGGTCAATGGCGTCGAGGCCCAGCTTGTCGATCTCCAGCCGGGAGAGAGCGTCGTCGGCTGCTTCCCGGGTGATAACGCCGTCATAGAACACCTGGGCAAAATCGCGGACGCGGCGCAGCATCCGGTTGGCAATCCGGGGCGTACCCCGGGACCGGGAGGCGATCTCCCGGGCGCCGTCGGGGTCGATTTCCATGCCCAGCAGGGCGGCAGACCGGGTGACGATCCGCTGCAGCTCCTCCGTGGTGTACAGCTCCAGCCGCAGGGACACGCCGAATCGGTCCCGCAGAGGGGCCGAGAGTTGGCCCGCCCGGGTCGTAGCTCCGATCAGGGTGAATTTGGGCAGGTCGAGCCGGATGGAATTGGCCGAGGGGCCTTTGCCGATGATGATGTCGATGGCAAAGTCCTCCATCGCCGGATAGAGGATCTCTTCCACGGCCCGGTTCAGACGGTGGATCTCGTCAACAAAGAGGATGTCGCCGGGGGCCAGATTGGTCAGCAGCGCCGCCAGGTCACCGGCCTTCTCAATGGCCGGGCCGGAGGTGATGCGGATGCCCGCCCCCATCTCGTTGGCGATGATGCCGGCCAGAGTCGTCTTGCCCAGGCCGGGCGGGCCGTAGAGCAGGACGTGGTCCAGCGGTTCATTGCGGCGGCGGGCCGCCTCGATGTACACGGCCAGGTTGCCCTTGGCCTTCTCCTGACCGGTGTAATCGGCCAGGGTCTTGGGGCGCAGGGAGACCTCGCCCTCGTCCTGGGGCGTCAGGCTGGTGGTGACCAGAGGGGCTTCAAATTCGCCGGAATAATCGATGCTCATGGGCGCCTCCTTACTGCATCACCATGGCCCGCAGAGCCTGGCGGACGATCTCTTCCACGGACAGCTTCTCCGTATCCACGCCCTTGAGCGCAAGGGCGATCTCACTCTGGGAATAGCCGAGGACGGCAAGGGCCGCCGAGGCCTCGGAGGTGTGGCTGCCCCGCTGGGGCGCAGCTCCACCCATGACCGGCAGGCTATCGGTCCCATCCAGCTTCAGCTTATCCTTCAGCTCCAGCAGTACCCGCTGGGCCAGCTTCTTGCCGACGCCCTGGGCCGCCGTCAGTGCCTTCTCGTCGCCGGAGGCCACGGCGAGCTGGAAGCCCGAGGGCCCGGTGGCCGAGAGGATGTTCAGGGCTGCCTTGGGTCCGACACCGCTGACAGTCAGCAGCAGTTCAAAGCACCGCTTCTCCTCCTTCGTGGAAAAGCCGTAGATTTCAAAGGCGTCCTCCCGGATGTTGCAACTCGTGTAGAGCTTCTGCACCTGCCCCGGTTTGAGCTGGGAGATGGTATAGGCCGTGGTGGCACACTCAAACCCGACGCCGCCGCAGTCGATGACTGCCAGATTCTGTTCAATGGCGGCGATGGTGCCGCTCAGATAGTGAAAAAACATGATAGGCTCCTAGTTTTTACCCAGACGGCTGAGCATCGAGGTGGCGGAACGGGCGTGGCACAGGGCCAGGGCCAGGGCGTCCGCCGCATCGTCGGGCCGGGGTGTATTCTGCAGGTGGAGCAGCCGCCGGGTCATGTCCATGACCTGCAGCTTGGTGGCCTTGCCGTAGCCTACCACGGCCTGCTTCACCTGCATGGGCGTGTATTCATAGATCGGGACGTGGGCCTTCTGGGCCGCCAGCAGGATAATACCGCGGCCGTGAGCTACGTCGATGCCAGTGGTGATGTTGCGGCCGAAGAACAGCTCCTCGATGGACAGGGCCTCCGGCTGCGTCTCAGCCAGAAGCTGGGTCATATCGTCAAACAGGATTTCCAGACGGCGCGGGAACGGGATTCCCGCCGGCGTCGTGACAGCGCCGTAGTTCAGCATCCGGTACTGGCCGCGCTCCGCCTCCAGGAGGCCGAAGCCGATGGTGGCATAGCCCGGGTCAATTCCAAGAATTCTCATGTCAGCGGCGTAATCTGCCAGTAGCAGTAGAAGAAGATGCCAAGCAGCATGATGCCGATGCAGATCCAGGCCAGCACCCGCTGGGACTTCGGCCGCTCCGTATAATGGGTCTCGGCGTCCTTTTTGGCCTGCAGCGCGCTGATGTTGTCCAGATCCTCCGTCGTCAGATGGTTCTCATCCATGTAGCTCACCTCATTTTATCATTGTATCACATCTTCGACCAATATGACAGTCCTTTTTAAAAATCGTGGCTGCTTCAAACTTTTTTAACAAATGCACCCCTGACTTTTTAACATTTTCCGGATATGATTAAGGCATACAGATGATTTTTTTCATTTTCCTCTCTTTGTATATCGGAGAAAGCGGGCAAGCCGGTCACTTGCCCGTTTTTTCTGCTCTGGGGAGATCCTGCCAAAAATTTCAGATAAATTTTATGGTTCTTTGGTTTATCCTTTTACGTTTTCCGGGTATACTGATTCTGTCAGGTGAGCTGACGATCTTTTTCATTCTTTCCTCTCTCTTATACGGGAAAGCGGACGGGGCGGCGCTCGTCCGTTTTTTCGTGCAGAGCTGAATATTTTTTGCGCACTTCAAACTTTTTTAATATTCGGAGGGGTTATTTCTTAACAACTCTCGGATATACTAAAAATGCAAGGATGTTTTTTCATTTTCCTCTCTCCAAAATATATGAGAAAACGGGCAGGCTGGTCACCTGCCCGTTTTCTTATGCTCCCGTAAAAACCACCCCTTCCGGGAATCCGGAAGGGGCGGCGTTTTGCAGAATGGGGAAATTACTCGGCGTAGTCGACGCTGTACATATGACAGATGAGGTCGAGAACCTTGTTGGAGTAGCTGATCTCGTTGTCTATTCATGGGTACCATGCGTCGCGCAAAAAATGCTTGAATTATCAAAACTATTCAATGACAAAAGTCATTCTTTTGTGAATTTAATTACT
>CAMGPO010000136.1 GCA_946060825.1 uncultured Clostridia bacterium
TACGCCCTCGCCGTCGGCGTCACCGCGCCCTTCTACCTCGCCAAGCTGTTCGCAGCCCATTTTTGCGCAGGCGGGGCGATCGTCAACATCTCCTCCTCCCGCGACCGCATGAGCCAGCCCCAGACGGAAAGCTACACGGCGGCCAAAGGCGGCATCGCTGCCCTGACCCACGCTCTGGCAGTCAGCTTTGCAGGCAGGGTTCGGGTCAACTCCATCTCCCCCGGCTGGATCGACACCGGCTGCCGGGTCTACGAAGGCCCGGACGCCATTCAGCAGCCCGCCGGCCGCGTGGGCAATCCCATGGACATCGCCAACATGGCGCTGTTCCTCTGCTCCGAAAAGGCGGGCTTCATCACCGGCGAGAACATCTGCATCGACGGCGGCATGACCCGGCAGATGATCTACCACGGCGACCACGGCTGGACGTACGACCCTCGGTAGACCGTCTCCACATCGCCGCACCGCCATCCATCAGAAAACGCTTCCTGTCCCGGGCCGGTGGAACATCACCGGTGTGGGGCAGGAAGCGTGTTTGACCGCAGAGTACTTCGGAATACCCGGAAAATGGGGCACCGTTCAGAATCTGCCAGGGGGTATATGCAGGCTTACTTCTCGTCCTTCGGGATGACGATATTCAGCAGGATCGCCAGCAGCGCCGCAGGCACGATGCCCGAGCCGCCGAAGATGTAGCTCATCCAGCTGGGCATGAATGCCTGCACCGCCGTGGTCGAGCCGATGCCGTAGCCGAGGCCCAGCGCCACCGAGACGATGGTCGCGTTGCAGCCCGAAAGCGGCTCCTCCGTGATGAGATTGATGCCGGAGATGATGATAGACGCAAACATGATGACCGCCGCGCCGCCCAGAACCGGCTGCGGCATGATGGAGATGATCGCGCCGATCTTGGGGAACAATCCCGCCAGCACAAGAATGCCCGCGCCCATTGCAATGGCAAACCGGTTGACGATCTTCGTCATGCCGACCAGGCCGACATTCTGGCTGAACGACGTGTTGGGCAGCACGCCGAACAGCGTCGCAAAGGCCGAGCCCACGCCATCACAGATGACGGCGCCCGAGAGCTCCTTGTCGGTTGCCTCGCGGTCCAGACCTCCCTTGACAATGCCTGCCGTATCGCCGACGGTCTCCACGGCCGTGACGATGAACATGATGCACATGGGGATGATGGCCCCGATGTTGAACTGTGGTTTCACGGGCAGAATCTGCGGGACGGCGAACCACGCCGCATCCTTGACCTGTTCCCAGTTGGTGATGTAGGCACAGGTGACCTCGGTTTCACCGATCACAGTCGTATGCGGCAGGCACAGCCCCATCACAAACGAGACGAGATAACCCACAAGGATGCCCAGCAGGATCGACGCAACCGACGGGAAACCCTTGAACGCGTGCTTGAATACCAGAGTTTTCAAAAGCTGTCAATTATATAATAAGTGTATTCCGGCAGTGCAGAGACGCAATCCGGCCAATCCGGAACGCCAGGCACCCACGCGCGAAGAACGGCCGAGGCTTTATAAAAATGGAACCCTGTCCATGACAGGATTCCATTTTCTCACGGATTCTTACGCGCTGAGGTCACCGGCGGCCTTGACTTTCACGCGGTTCGTATTGCCCGGGTAGTAGGCGAGCGGCACGTCCTCTATTTCGATGATCTCAACGCTCTCACGAACGGCGCCTGCCTCAACGGCCAGTTCAATGGCCTCCTGCTTCGCTTTTTCCAACGACTGTTCGCGCGGCAGCTCGTCGTAGTTCATGAGCTTTTCATAGGTGCCGCTGACCTTGGAGATGGCCGAGCCGATGGCGTTGGCGCAGCCGAAGTGCTCGGGCTTGAGCACCGTCGCCGCGCCGGTGATCTTCTCCGGCAGGATGATGGAGCCGCCGCCAACCAGAATCAGGTCGACGTCAGCGTTGGAGACCTTCATGGCGTCGACCGAGTCCTCCACCAATGTGCGGATCGCAGCCATGGCCCGCTCGGCTACGTCCAGCGGGATGGAGGCAGCCTTCGAGGCGTCGCCCAGCTCGACCATACCGAGACGGACGGCCACGTCCGTGGCGGTCATCACATCGCCGCCGAACACCAGGGCCTTCTTCGTGATCTCAAAGCCCACGCTGTCGGGGCCGACCGTGACGGAGCCGTCCTCCCGCACGCGGACGATGGAGCCGCCGCCGAGGCCGATGGAGATGACGTCCGGCATACGGAAGTTCGTGCGTACACCGCCGATTGTGACGGCCACGCTGGACTCGCGGGGGAAGCCGTTCTGGATGACGCCGAGGTCGGTCGTCGTACCGCCGACATCGACAACGATCGCATCCTTGAGCTGGGAGAGATAGCTGGCGCCGCGGATGGAGTTGGTCGGGCCGCAGGCGACGGTCAGAATCGGATAGCGGCGGGCGTGCTCCATCGTCATGAGCGTACCGTCGTTCTGGCTGAGATAGACGTCGGCGTTGGTGATGCCCTCGTCCCGCAGACTCTTCGCAAAGCCCTCGGTGAAGCGCTCGGCGACCTGCCACAGGGCAGCGTTCAGGATCGTGGCGTTCTCGCGCTCAATAAGGCCCATGGAGCCGATCTCGCTGGAAATGGAGATATGGACGTCCTCGCCCATGACCTCGCGGCAGAGCTTTGCCGCCGCCAGCTCGTCATCGTTGCGGACGGTGGAGAACACGCAGGAGATGGCAATGGAGCGGACGTTTTTTTCCTTCATCTCGGCGAAGAAAGTCCGGGCCGCGGTCTCGTCAAAGGGCGCAAGCTCCTTGCCGTCGTACTCAAAGCCGCCGCGGACGATCACGCTGCCGACGACGATCTTCCTGATGTCCTCCGCCCAGTCGACCATCGGGCGGATGCCGGTCGTGGCCGGGGCGCCGATGCGCAGGATGCCGATGGGGGCCAGGTTCTTGCGCTCGACGATGGCGTTTGTACACTGGGTCGTGCCAAGCATGGCCTGATGGATCTGTGTGCGGTCGACGCCCGATACCTCCAGCACCGTGCGCACCGCGCCCAGAATGCCATCGTAAATGTCAGCAGAGGTCGGATATTTGATGTCCGCAACCACATTGCGGTTTTCGTCGATCAAAACGGCGTCCGTATTCGTGCCGCCGACGTCGATTCCAAGCTTATACATATCAATTGCCTCCTTTGCAGCGTTCTTCGAGCGGGATGTAATCAGTGTCGATGCCGAAGTAGCGCGGTCCTACGAGCTCAAGTCCTGCCTCCGTGCGCCAGAGGTGGAAGCACTTCAGACCCACGACCATCACGCGCTTGCCATATTTGAGCGCATCCGTCGTCACAGGGATGAACGTTTCCGTATCAACGAGGCAGATGAGGTCGGGTGTGGTGGCGAGAATCTTACCGTCGACTGTAGCAGTCAGGTTTTCGTTCTGGAACTCCACATAGGCATTGCGGCCCTTGTACTCGCCGATGCCGTCGAGGACGACCTTGCCGAAGTTGAAGCCGCCGCGGGTCTCCCGCAGAACGTCGGAGATCTTGCCCTTGAAGAGACGGATGCCCTCGGCAAATTCCAGGAAATGCTCCTCCGGCGTGCGCGTGCCGCTGTCCTTCACGGTGCGGATGGCGCGGCCCAGCTTCTCGCTGCGGGTGACGATGCCGCGGACGCCGTACTCCTTCATCTGCTTGCCGGACATGGGATAGAGGGACACGGAGACGGAGGCGCCGCAGCTCATGGTGACGGCCCGGGCCAGCTCCTCTGTCCACTTGTTCGTGATCGTCTCGAAGATGCAGCTGTTGCCCTTCTCATCCGTCAGGGCCATGGGCGTGGCCTTCATGCCGCCGATGGTGAAGGTGACCATCTGCAGCTCCGGGAAGGCGCGGCCCATGCCGTCCACGTCCACCAGGGGCAATCCCAGCCGGGCCGCCGCGGCGATCGGCAGCATGGAGTTCACGCCGCCCGCCTCGATGGGCATGAAGGCATAGATCTTCTGGCCGAAGAAGGTCGAGACCATGTCGTAGAGCTTCTGGTACTCCGTGCCGCCGATGGCCTTTTCGGCCAGGACCGTCGGCGCGCCCATCATGGCGATGGGGATGACCAGCGCATCGTCCGGAACCTCGTCCGGGTCCAGCAGCGTGACCGGACCGCACTCCTGAACGGCGCCGATGGCCACGAGCTTGCCGACATAGGGGTCGCCGCCGCCGCCCGCCCCGAGCAGGGCCGCGCCGGTGGCAATGTCTTCAATTTCCGGGATACCGATTTTTCGCATGACAATTCTCCTTATTTCAGACGTATGGGGGAATGGTCAATGCCCATTCCCCTGGGTCAGTTTATGCGTTTTTTGCCGGGATCAGCTTGGCCAGGATCACATACAGGACCAGCGAGACGACGATGCCGTTGACCGGGCCGACGAAGAAGGGCCAGTTGAGGAACGGCAGGGCCTCCACAAGACCCGGGAACAAGGCAAAGGTGCCGCCTGTGATGCAGGCGAAGATCGCGCCCACGAGGAAGGAAATGACGCCAACCGCCGAGAAGCCGGGACGGATGGAGAAATTCTCCTTCTTGCCCTTGCCCACGATCCAGTAGTTCGCAATCAGAACGCCGGCCAGGGGCGGAATGAGGCCGGACATGAGGGACAGGAAGCCCTGGAACGCATTCAGCAGACCGAACGCTGCAAGCAGCGTGCCAATACCGCCGGCAATACCGGTCGTGATCTTGAACTTGCTCTCGTCAAACCCGAGGAGGTTAC
>CAMGPO010000137.1 GCA_946060825.1 uncultured Clostridia bacterium
CGCAGCGTCGGCCTGACGGCCGTGGTCGGCAAGACCTCCGCCGGGGCCATTGAATATATGAAGGTGGCACGGGTGTCCAACCTGCCGGCTACGATCGAGAGCCTGAAAAAGCGGGGCGTCTGGATCTTCGGCACGGCGGCCGGAGGCGACCGTATGCTCTACGAGGCGGATCTCCGCGGGCCGGCGGCCATTGTCATCGGCAGCGAGGGCTATGGTATGTCCCGGCTGGTGGAGGACAGCTGCGACTTCCGGGTGCGCATTCCCATGAAGGGGAAGATCACCTCGCTGAATGCCTCGGCGGCAGCGTCGATTCTGCTCTATGAGGCTGTGCGTCAGCGGCAGTGACCCAAGGAAAGAAGGTGCGATGTATGCGTGAACAGCCCGCCTCTCCGGAGGAACATAAATTTGACACATTGAGCCTGCTGGCCGGGCTTGCGGACGATGACACGGGGCGCTACTCCCTTGATGACATTCTGAGCGAATTCGGCGGCTGGAGGGAACAGACCGGTGGAGAGCCGCCGGAGCCTGCAGAAACGCCGGAGCCTGCGCCCGCCCCGGAGGCGGAGACCGGAGAGCCGTCGATCGTGGAACAGATTCAGCATGCCATCGACCGGGAGATGGAGATGAACATGGCCACTCCCGAGCCGGTGATCCGGTTGGGAGAGGAACAGTCCGAAGAGACGCCGGATCTGGGAGACCCGGAGCTGAACGTCCTCTTCCGGGAGAAGAAGCCACGGGCGGCCCGGCAGGACGGGGATGCGCAGCCGGATCAGGAGCGTCCGGCGGTCTCCCCCCAGAACTCCGGCCGCGGAGCGGACGGGGAAGCGGAGGAACGAACTGCTGCCCGGAGCCGGGAACGGAAGCGGCAGCCGAAGCTGGAGGTTGTCCGGGAGCCGGAGCCGGTTCCGGACGCCGGAATCGTGTATAAAAGATGTGCGAAAGCCATCCGTCCGGCCAGAAGCCGGACGACGGCGGTGCTGCTGCTGACCCTGGCGGCCATTTTCTGGACAGCCATGAACCAGTTCGGCTGGAGCGGGGCGGCGGTTTTTGCCAGCAACCGGATGGCCTCCAAGATCCTGCTGGGGATCATGGCGGTCTGCGCCCTTTTGTCCGCCGATGTGCTGGCCGACGGCGTCAAGGGTGTCTTTTCCCTGCGCTTCACGCCGTCCAGTCTGATCACGCTGATCTTCCTGGTGACGGCGGTGGACGCGGTCCTCTGCACCGACGAGCGGCAGCTCCCCTTCTGCGCCGTGGTCTGCCTCCAGTTCTACTTTGCGGCCTGGGGCAGCGCCCTGAAAAAGATGGGCATCCGGCGTTCGCTGAAGCCGCTGCAGAAACCGGAGCAGGAGCCCTCCGCTGTCAGCATTGTCGAGGACGCCTGGGAGGGCGGACCGGTGGCCGCCGCCGTGGAGCAGGCCTCCGTGGACGAGCACGTCCGCGGCCTGCTGGCCCCCAACCTGGCGGAGCAGCGGATGCGGGTCTATGCGCCCCTTGTGGTGCTGCTGTCCCTGGCGCTGGCATTCCTGGTTCGGGTCAAGACCGGCAACAGCCTGACCTGGGCCTGGTCGACCATGATGACCGGCGCCCTGCCTGTGGCCTGCTTCATCAGCTATGACCGCCCCTTTGCCATCCTCGCCGGACGGCTGATGAAGCAGGGGGCCGCCGTCAGCGGCTGGACCGGCGCAAGCCGTTTCTCCGATGCCCGCGGCCTGGTTCTCCGGGACGCCGATGTCTTCCCGACCGACCATGTGACGCTCAACGGCATGAAGGTCTACGGCTCCTACAGCGTGGGCCAGACCGTCGGCTATGCCGCCGCCGTGATTGAGGCGTCCGGCAGCGGCCTGACACCCCTGTTCCAGGAACTGCGCCGCTCCAACAACGGCCGCTTCTTCAGCGTCAGCCAGTTCCGCCGCTATGAGGGCGGCGGCTACGGGGCGGAGATCGGCGGCGACGTGGTGCTGCTCGGCTCCCTGCGGTTCATGCAGCTCATGGGCGTCTATATGCATGAGGGCACCAAGGTCCGCAATGCGGTCTACCTCTCGGTCAACGGCGAGATGTGCGCCGTCTTTGCCCTGAACTATGCGCCGGACGGTAAGACGCGGCGGGGCCTGCGGCAGGTGACCGGATCGAACGGTCTGACTCCGGTGTTCGCCACCCGGGACTTCCTCATCACCCCTCTGATGGTGGAGGAGCGCTACAAGGTGCCCAACGGTGAGCTGGAGTTTCCCGGCGCGGAGGAGCGCAGCCGTCTGGCCCGTCTGCCCGGCGACTGTCCCGCTGCTCAGGGGGCGATCCTGACCAGAGGCGGCTTCGGCGTGCTGGCTGACGCTGTCGTGGGCGCGCGGCTGCTGCGGACGGTGACCTCCGTCAGCACCACGATTAACCTGGCAGGCGGCCTCATCGGCTTCGGACTCATGTTCCTTTTGACCTGGCTCGGGGCCCAGAACGCCGTCACGGCCATGAATCTGCTGCTTTATGCCCTGGTTTGGGCACTTCCCACATGGATTCTCACCGGCTGGGTCGGGAGATATTGATATTTTCTCCATGGCCGTGAAAAAATCATATTGAAAATAAAACCATCTTCGTATATAATGAACAAGAATGGGCGGCAGACACGCCGCGGCGGCCGTTTCTGCACAGAGCAGGCAGCGAGGCCCGTCAGGAAAGGAGAACTATCTATATATGTATACTGCCAAAGATATTCGCAATATTTGCTTGCTGGGCCACGGCGGCGATGGTAAATCCGCTCTCTGCGAGAGTATGCTCTTTACGACCAAGGCAATCACCCGTCTCGGCAAACGCGCCGACGGCACCACGGTCTCTGACTTCGACGACGAAGAGAAGAAGCGCCAGTACTCCATCAAAACCTCTGTGATTCCCGTGGAATACAAGGGCAGCAAGATCAACGTTCTGGACAACCCCGGCTACTTCGACTTCGCCGCGGAAATCGTCCAGTCCCTGCGGGTGGCTGACGCCGGCCTGATCTGCGTCACCGCCAAGTCCGGCATCGCCGTCGGTACCGAGAAGGGCTGGAAGTCCCTGAAGGACGCCGACCTGCCCGCCATGTTCTACGTCTCCAAGCTGGACGAGGAGCACGCCAACTACTTCGGCGTCGTCGATTCCCTGCGTTCCACCTTCGGCGCCTCCGTCATCCCCTTCACTTTCCCGATTCTCAAGGGCGACCAGGCCGTCGGCATCGTCGATCTGGTGGCAAAAAAGGCCTATGACGCCAGCGGCAAGGAGATCCCCGTCCCCGCCGAGGCCGAGGAAAAGATCGAAGAATACATGATGGAGCTCAATGAGCAGGTCGCCGAGACCGATGAAGAGCTGATGGAGAAGTTCTTCATGGAAGAGCCCTTCACCGAGGAAGAACTGATGCAGGGCATCAAGGCCGGTATGCTCCAGCGTACCGTCAGCCCCGTTTTCTGCGGCTGCGCCATGACCGGTCTGGGCACCACCAACCTGATTGAGAACATCGTCAAGTTCTGCCCGAATCCCCTGGAGGGCAAGCCTGTCATCACTGTCGACGACGAGGGTAACGAGTCCGAGCTCGCCCTGAATCCCGACGGCAGCCCCATCGCTTTCGTGTTCAACACCGTGGCCGACCAGTACGGCAAGAACTCCTACTTCAAGGTTGTCTCCGGTACTGTCGAGGACACCCTGACTGTCGTGAACGCCCGCACCGGTGACAATGAGAAGCTGGGCAATATGTTCTTCCCGAAGGGCAAGGACAACCAGAAGACCGGCAAGATCGCCTGCGGCGACATCGGCGTCTTCACCAAGCTGGCCTCCGTCCGCACCGGCGACACCCTGGGCCTGGCGGGCAAGACCCCGGTTATCAAGGGCATGGAGTACGCCGAGCCCTGCTACCGCATGGCCATCTACGCCAAGACCAAGGGCCAGGAGGACAAGATCGCCGTTGGCCTGACCAAGCTGAACGGGGAGGGCGGCTCCTTCCCCTTCGGCTCCGGCCCCGAGACCAAGGAAATGATCCTGGCCGGTGTCTGCGACATCCACCTGTCCGTCATCATCTCCAAGCTGCAGAGCAAGTACAAGGTTGAGGCTGAGCTGCGGCCTGCCAAGATCGCCTATCGCGAGACCATCAAGAAGAAGGTCGAGGTCCACGGCCGTCACAAGAAGCAGTCCGGCGGCCATGGCCAGTTCGGCGACGTCTATATCCGTTTTGAGCCCCAGTCCGAGACCGAAGATATGGTCTTTGCCGACGAGACCGTCGGCGGCTGCGTGCCGAAGAACTTCATCCCCTCCGTCGAGAAGGGCCTGCGCAACTGCATCTCCAAGGGCGTTCTGGCCGGCTATCCCGTGGTGTTCCTGAAGGCCACCCTGTACTTCGGCTCCTACCACCCGGTCGACTCCTCCGATATGGCGTTCCAGACTGCCGCCGGTATTGCCTACAAGGAAGGCCTGCCCACCGCCGGTCCCACCATCCTCGAGCCCATCGGCGAGCTGAAGGTCACGGTGCCCGATGCCAACATGGGCGATATCATCGGCGACCTGAACAAGCGCCGCGGCCGCGTGATGGGCATGAACCCCATCGGCGACGGCCTGCAGGTGGTCGAGGCCGAGGTCCCGATCGGTGAGATGAGCTCCTACCCGATCGACCTGAGAGCCATGACCCAGGGCCGCGGCTCCTACAGCCTCAAGTTCGTCCGCTATGAGGAAGT
>CAMGPO010000138.1 GCA_946060825.1 uncultured Clostridia bacterium
AGAAATTGCAGCCGCCGAAGCAGCCCCGGTTGGAGACCAGGCTGAAGCGCACCTCAGAGATGGCGGGAACACCGCCCAGTTTTTCATAGCTGGGGTGGTAGGTCCGCTGGTAGGGCAGGCCATAGACCCGGTCCATCTCCGCCTGACTTAGGGGCTTCTGGGGCGGGTTCTGAACGACAAATTCTCTGGGGCCGTAGGGCTCGATCAGCCCCTTGGCCTGGAAGGGGTCTGTGTTGCAGTACTGGGTGTAGAAGCTCTTTGCATAGGCACCCTTGCTCTGTTTCAGGGTTTCAAAATCCGGCAGGGTCAGGTAGTCGGGAAATGGCTCCGTGTCGGTCACGCGGAAAACGGTGCCGTCGACGTAGGTGATCTCCGCCGGAGAGAGGCCGCCGTTCAGGGCGTCGGCCACCTCGACGATGGCCCGCTCGCCCATGCCGTAGAGCAGCAGGTCGGCCTGGGAATCCAGCAGGATGGAGCGCTTGAGCCTGTCGGACCAGTAGTCGTAGTGGCAGAGCCTCCGGAGGCTGGCCTCGATGCCGCCGATGACGATGGGAACATCCTTGAAGGTCTGCCGGATCAGGTTGCAGTAGACCACGGTAGCGTAGTCAGGCCGCTTGCCCATTTTGCCCCCGGGGGTAAAGGCGTCGGTCTTGCGGCGGTGCTTAGAGACCGAGTAGTGGTTGACCATGGAGTCCATGTTGCCGCCGGTGACGAGAAAGGCCAGCCGGGGCCGTCCCAGGGCGGCGATGGAGGCGGGATTTTTCCAGTCCGGCTGGGAAATGATGCCCACCTTGTAGCCCGCGCTTTCCAGCACCCGGGAGATGATGGCGTGGCCGAAGGAGGGATGGTCAACGTAGGCGTCACCGATGATGTAGACGAAGTCGCACTGCGTCCAGCCCCGGATTTTCATGTCCTTTTTGGAAATCGGTAAGAATTCATTCATGGCGGTTCCTCACTTTATAATACCAGTATACCAGAAAACTGGGGAAAAGCAAAGAAAATCCGCAGGCATTTGCAGCCTGCGGATGGGAGTTATGCTTCCGGGAGCCTGCGGCCGAATTTGTCGAAACGGCGTTTCAGCGCCCGCTCTGTCACGGGGATGACGGCCAGCATCGGAATCATCTGCACCCCGCAGAGAATCCCGCCCCAGAGACCGACGGCGTCTGTTGGATGCCCCAGCAGGACAAGCATCCAGAGTACGCTGAATGCCAGCGTGATCCAGCCCCAGCGGAGCCAGAAGCAACCGGCACAGTGGTGGGCAAAGTTCCAGGTGTTGTGGTTTTTCATGGAGCGGCTTGTGCGGTAACCGAAGATATTGTTGATGTCTTTTGGCGGCTTTTTCGCGAACAGAGAGCCGAAGCCCAGCATGGTCGCAGGAATCAGCAGGTCAAACACCAGCATCAGAAGCCAGAAACCCATGATTATCCTCCTGTGTAGGCGTCATAGACCGCCTGCAGGCGGTGGGGATAGTTGGTCATGATGCCGTCGGCGCCGATCTCAATGAGGTGCAGCATATCGGCCTCATCGTCAATCGTCCAGTAGTGGACGGCAAGATTGTGGCGGTGGGCGGCGTTCACGAAATGCTCCGTGGCGAGGTTGAAGCCCTTCTCCTCCATCGGGATCTGGAAGACGCACATTCCGTCCCGGAAGAAGACGTCGGCGTTCAGAAGCTGAAGGACGAAGAAGCGAGTGGCGGCGCCATTGGCCGGGGAGTACATGAAGCAGTCGGGTACATCTTCTTCGGCCTGCATCCGGCAGAACTCGTCGTAGATCTCCTCGTGAAAGCTGGCGAGGACGACCCGGTCAAAGGCGTCGTATTCCTCCAGCAGCCGCACGGCTTCCCGCAGGGCCGCCATGCCCAGCTCGCCGTCCTGCTTAATCTCTACGTTGATGCGGTTCTCCGGGAAAGCCACCAAAAGCTCTTCCAGGGTCGTGGCGAGAAAGACTGCATTGTCCCGCGGCTCGACGCCCTCCGGGTAGTCAACATCGGTGGGGTATTTCTCCGTGCCGTCGCCGGCGGTGAAGTGGACCCGCTCGCCATTCAGCAGGCTGTTCTCGTCGACGGGATTCGTGTAGCCGAAGTCCACCTTCTGGGCGATCAGGTCGCTGTAGTTCCAGTCGGCGATGGCCCCGGTCACATTGGTCTTACGGTCGAGGGTCGTGTCGTGGGAGAGGATGAGGATGCCGTCCTTTGTGATGCTGACGTCGGTCTCCATCATCACCCGGGGATCGACGCTGTAGGCGTTGTAGAAGGCCTCGAGGGTGTTGTCGGGGAACTCGAGGTTGCCGCCGCCGTGGGCGATCAGGATGGGCAGCTCGCCGTCCTTCCGCATCGGGTTTTCGAGGGCGTAGTTGTCGCCCCGGGGGAAGAGGGCCACCGCGCCGTAGGCGATCAGCAGCACGGCCAGTACGATCAGTACAGTTTTCCAGCCTTTTTTCATGGGGAATCCTCCTTACGCCCGGCCCGTGGAGCCGAAGCCGCCCCGGTCGGGGCCGCTGAGATGCTCGCACTCGAGAAATTCCAGCTTCGGCTGGTTTTCCACGATGCGGAACTGGCAGATGCGGTCGCCCAACTCGATCACCGTGTCCCGGGTGGCATAGACCGGCATCCGCCACTGGTCGTTGTCGCCGCAGTAGCTGTGGTCGATGACGCCCATGGAGTTGGCCTGTAAGATACCCCAGGTCTTGAAGGTGGAGGAGCGGGGCACGACGTGGGCCTCATAGCCCTCCGGCAACTCCATAGCCACGCCCAGGGGAATCAGGGCGAAATCCCCGGCCTTCAGCTCCGTCCGTTCGGCACAGCGGAGATCGATCCAGTCGGACTTGCCGTCGATGTAGCGCAGGCGCTCGATCTCGTCGGAAAAATAGCGGATCTTGATCTGTTTCATTCAGTGGCCCTCCATATCGCCGTCGTCCCAGAGCGTCAGAACACCGGTCTCGCGGGTCTTGTTCAGGTCAATGATCCGCTGGTTGGAGCTGCCCCGGAACCGCAGGTTCAGGTTTTTCAGTTCCACCACGAACTCGCCGTCCACGAGGACGTCCAGCAGGGAGAGGAATTCCTCGGTGATCGCCCGGGGACCGAGGGTCCAGGACGTGATCTGTTCGTAGGTGTAGCCGGAGAAGGACCAGATGGATTTGTGAGGGTACTTCGCCCGCACCTGCCGCACCAGGTCGAGGAGGGCCGGCTGGTTCTGGGGCTCAAAGGGCTCGCCGCCGAGCAGGGTCAGGCCGGCGATGTAGGAGGGGGCCAGCAGGCGGAGGATCTCATCCACCGTCTCCTGGGTGAAAGGCTGGCCGTAGCCAAAATTCCAGGTCTCGGGCTGGAAGCACTCCTTGCAGTGGTGGGTGCAGCCGGAGACAAAGAGGACGATCCGGCAGCCGGGGCCGTTGGCAATGTCACAGTTTTTGATAACGGAATAGTTCATGATTTACCACTTATTCTCCACTTTTTCCGCAAATCCAGTCAGATTTTCAAAACGCAGCTCCGTCCCGTCGTCGAGGACGGCCCGGCCTGAAAACCGGCCAAAGACCTGATGCTGGTCGGACCCCAGCAGCTTGAAATCGGTGCAGGCGGCCCGGTCGAGGATGGGGACGAAGTCCATTTCCAGCCGGTCGTCGTCGCTGTAGAACTTCCAGGGCGAGAGGTAGTCTTCCTTGCCGCCCTTTATCGGGATGTCGAATTGGACCTGGGACAGCTTGTGGCCGACGCCGCCGTAGAAGAGCATATTCTCCGAGGCGGCGGAGGTGTCACCGAAGCCGTAGCCCAGGTTGAAGCCGAAGGGCACGCCATCGATCTGGGCGTTGAGGCTTGACCAGTACCAGGTGTTGTGGTAGGTCCAGACGCCCCGGCCCCAGTCGAGGACGGCGAAGGATTCCTGAGGATCGAAGCGGTATGTATCGCCGCCAACGGTCACGCTGCCCCTGGCCCGCATACAGTTGATCTTCTGGTTGAAGTAGAACCTGCCCTTTTTGCCGAAGGGTGTGGCGATCACCATGGAGTCCTTCGGTTCTTCGGTCAGCCGGATTTCGCCGTGGATGGCCTCGCTGCCGCGGAAGTTTTCCATCTGAAAGACCAGCTCCCGCCGGTCCGGAAAACGATGGAAGGCAATGGCGTAGCCCTTGCCGCTGGTCGTGGTATCGCCGGCCTCAGAGCTCTCCGGCAGGCCCGTCTTTCCCATGGGGAAGAGGCGCATGGGGCTTTTCGTGATCTCCCACTTCTCGTCGAAATTCAGGAAGGAGATGGAGTCGAGACCCATATAGCCGTTGTCGTCGATGGTCAGAGCCAGGCCGAAGTGATCGTTTCCGACGTAATAATAGTCCCACTCCTTGATGAGGGCCTTGGGGGCCCGGATGTCCTGCCGGCGGTAACGCCAGCGCATGGACTTGGCATAGCCCGGCTCGGCGATATTTCCGCGGAGGTCGAGCAGAAGGTTGGATACGGTGATCTCGTGCTGCATGGGATTCCCTCCTCAACGTCAAGGACAGGGCGGGATGAGAAATCCCGCCCTGTGGCGAATGGCGATATCTTACAGATGCAGAACCCGGTCCTTGATCTCCTGGGTGCGGCCCTGGTTCCAGAACTGGGTGCCGATGTAGCCGCAGGTGCG
>CAMGPO010000139.1 GCA_946060825.1 uncultured Clostridia bacterium
CCCACAGTCCGTCATTCCGGTCACCTCCGGTCTGTTGGACGCGGGACGGGGAAAAATCGTACAATCTTTTTTGCATTATACCACGGGCATGGGAGCAGCGGCAAGTATTTGTGAAAAATGGACAAAGATTAGCCACTGCTCTTCCATTTTTGCGGATTATGGATTATAACGAAAGAACGGAACCCCGAATTCGACTCTTTGGAAAGCCATGGTGATGTGAAATGTCCGTACTCCGGCAGCGGGACACCGATATGACCAGCGGCAGCATCGTGAAGCATCTGCTGCTGTTCGCGGTGCCGCTCCTGATCGGAAATGCCTTTCAGCAGCTCTATAATACCGTCGACAGCGTGGTCGTGGGCAACTATGTGGGAAAGGAAGCCCTGGCTGCCGTGGGCAGCGTCGCCCCGATCATCAATATGCTGATCGGCTTTTTCAACGGCCTCTCCGCCGGCGCAGGCGTGGTGATCTCCCAGCGCTACGGCGCCCACGACGGCGAGCGGGTGCACAGGGCCGTCCAGACCACCGTTGCCCTGACTCTGGCCCTCTGCGTGGCGCTGACGGCCATCGGCGTGCTGATGGTCCCGGCCATGCTCCGGATGATGCGCACGCCCCAGGACGTGGAAGCCCAGGCGGCGGAATACCTGCGCATCTACTTTGGCGGCCTCTCGGGCCTGCTGCTCTACAATGCGGGCGCGGGCATCCTCCGGGCCGTGGGCGACTCCCGGCGGCCCCTCTATTTCCTGATCTTTTCCGCCCTGACCAACACGGCCCTTGATATCCTCTTCGTGAGATTCTTCCGTATGGGCATCGCCGGAGCGGCCATCGCCACGGTCATTGCTCAGAGCCTCTCAGCCATCCTCGTGCTCGCCACCCTGACCCGCAGCACCGCGGACTACCGGATCACCTGGAACCGGCTGCGGTTCCACCGGGACGCCCTGAAGCGCATCTGCTCCATCGGCCTGCCCTCGGCCCTGCAGATGGCCGTCACGTCCTTTTCCAACGTCTTTGTCCAGTCTTATGTGAACCGGTTCGGCTCCTCCTGCATGGCAGGATGGACGTCCTATCAGAAAATCGACTCCTTCGCCCTGCTGCCGATGATGTCCCTCGCCATGGCCGTCACGACCTTCGTGGGCCAGAACCTGGGGGCAGGCAACCGGAAGCGGGCCCACCGGGGCACCTATACGGGCTTTGGCCTGGCCCTTGGCATCACGGCCGCGGTTCTGGCCCCGCTGATGGTGTTCGCGCCCCAGCTCATCAGCCTGTTCAACCGGGAGGAAGGCGTGCTGCGCTACGGCACGCTGTTCATCCGCGTCATGTCGCCCTTCTATCTGCTCTGCGTCGTGAACCAGATCTTCGCCGGGTCCCTGCGGGGCGCAGGCGTGACGAAGGTGCCGGTGCTCATCATGCTCAGCTCCTTCGTGGTGTTCCGGCAGATCTACCTCTATGTGACCTATCGCCTGATCGGCACCATTCTGCCCGTCACCCTGGGCTATCCCATGGGCTGGGTGCTGTGCAGTGGTTTGATCTATCTCTATTACCGCTTCGGAAACTGGCAGAAGCAAACAACCTGCAAGGAGGGATCCTGAATGCGTCTGACTTTGGATATGGAGCGCTATCTTGCGGAGAGTCAGGCGGAGCTGCGGCAGCTCATCCGCGACCTCTGCGCCATTCCGGCCCCGTCCCACCACGAGGAGGGCCGGGCCGAATTCTGCAGGCGCTGGCTCGAGGAAAACGGCGGAGAAAATGTCGTGATGGACGAGGCCCTCAACGTCATCTGCCCCTGCGGCGGGACGAAGGACGGCGACGTGACCGTCATCATGGCCCATACGGACACGGTATTTCCGGACACGGAGCCGCTGCCCTTCCGGGAGGCGGACGGGCGGTTTTACTGCCCCGGCGTCTGCGACGACACGGCCAATCTGGCCGTGCTGCTGCTCTGCGCCCGGTACTTCCTGCGGCGGGGAACGCCGCCGAAGACGGGCCTCGTATTCGTGGCCAACTCCTGCGAGGAGGGCCTCGGCAACCTCAAGGGCAGCCGCGCCATCGCGGCGCGCTACGGCAGCCGCCTCCGGGAACTGATCTCCCTGGACGGCACGCGGCTGAACGTGCTGGTCACAAAGGCCGTCGGCTCCCACCGCTACCGGGTGACGGTCCGCACCGAGGGCGGCCACTCCTTCGGCGCCTTCGGCAACCGCAACGCTATCCGCTGTCTCGCCTCCCTGATCGACGCCCTCTATACGGTCAAGGTGCCGGTGGACGGGGACAGCCGCACCACCTACAACGTCGGCACGATCTCCGGCGGCACCTCGGTCAACACCATCGCCCAGGAGGCGGAAATGCTCTATGAGTACCGCTCCGACAGCCGGGTCTGCCTCGGGCAGATGCAGCGGATGTTCGAGCAGATGACGGCGGCCTTCGCCGCCACGGGCATTGACGTGGAGGTCGAGAAGCTCGGCGACCGGCCCTGTACCGGGGCGGTGGATCCGGCGCGGCAGCAGGCGCTGCTGGACCGCGTCTCCTCCTCCATCCGGGACGTGCTGGGGCAGGAACCCTGCTGCTGTTCCGGCTCCACCGACTGCAACATCCCCCTCTCTCTGGGCATCCCGGCGGTCTGCATGGGCGTCTGCGCCGGCTCCGGCTGCCACACCCGGGAGGAATCTCTGGAGCTGGACAGCCTGCTGCCCGGAAGCCGCCTGTTTCTGGACTTCCTGGCGGATTACTTCCCCACCGAATAAATCAAAGGAGGCGTCCGCTGCCGTGAAAGGGACGTGGAAACACTGGCTCTATACCCACTACCACTGGGTTGTGGCTGCCGTCGTCTTTCTCGAGTTTTCGACGGCCATCGGCCTTGCCAATAACATCTACAGCATCTACCTGATCCCTGTGACCGAGGGTTTGGGAGTCTCCCGGGGCGTGTTCTCTCTGGCGCCCAGCATCAAATATCTGGCCGCCTTCTTCTCCAACCTCGCCTTTGGCCTGCTCTACCGGCACTGGGGCTACCGGCAGACCGCCACCGTCGCTCTGGCGCTGACGGGCGTCGCCTATGTGGGCTACGCCCTGGCCCGGAACATGGCGCCCTTTTATCTGGGGGCCGTGCTGGTGGGCCTCTCCGAGGCCTTCTGCTCCACGGCGGGCACGGCCCGGGTGATCTCCGCCTGGTTCCACCGCCATCAGGGGCTGGTGCTCGGGGTGGTCATGGCCTCCAGCGGCATCGGCGGCTCCCTGTTCAGCGTGGTCATGACGGCGGTTATGACGCGCTGGAGCTGGCGCGCCGCCCTCGGCATCTCGGCTGGGCTGCTGTTTCTGGCATCGGTGCTGGTGGTGCTGCTGGTGCGGGACGCCCCCGCCTGGATGGGCCTGCAGCCCCTGGGCGACGAGGAGGACCGCCAGCGGGCGAAGGCGCGGCAGACGCGCAGGCCTGCGGACTGGGACGGCATCCCCATGGCGGTGCTGAAGCGCCGCGGCTTCTTCTATGTGATCCTGCTGGCCACCTTTCTGGTCGGCATCGTGAACTATGCCGTGTTCCCGATCGTCGCGGCCCATCTGCAGGACCGGGGCCTGTCCGCCGCCGGGGCGGCTTCGGTGCAGGGCGTGATGTTCCTGGCCATGGCCGGCGCCAAGATCGTGGAGGGCCTCTGCTGCGACCGGTTCAGCGCCCGGAGCGTGATGGTGTTCTGCCTGCTCTCCACCGCCGGAGGCACGGCCCTCCTGGCCCTGAGCGGCAGCGCCGCCATGGCCATCGCCGCCGTCATCCTGTTCTCCTTCGGCCTCGCCACGACGACTGTGATGCTGCCGACGCTGACGACGGAGCTATTCGGCGAGCGGGACTACAGCTCGGCCCTCGGCGCCCAGCTGGCGGCGATCTCCCTCAGCGGTGTGATCGCCCTGCCGGCGATGAACTTCAGCTTTGACCTGCTGGGCAGCTATGTCCCGGGCCTCTGGTGTCTGGCGCTGGTGACCCTGGTCACCCTGGGACTGTATCTGATCGCCTTCCGGGGCGCCCGCCGGGAGCGGCGGTGTATGGAAGCGGCGTACGTATAAGGAGGAACCATCAATGGAAAAAACACTGTTCGGAACCGGCCCCATGGGCTGCGTGGACGCCTACACCCTGAAAAACGAGGCCGGCATGGCCGTGACGGTCCTGACCCTGGGCGGCATCGTCCAGAAGCTGGCCGTGCCGACGGCAGACGGCCCCGTGGACGTCTGCCTGGGCTATGACACCGTGGCGGAGTATCTCTCCGGCACGAACTACTTTGGCGCCCTGATCGGCCGCAACGGCAACCGCATCGCCGGGGCGTCCTTCGAGCTGAACGGAAAGACCTGCACCCTGGCCGCCAACAATGGCCGCCACAACCTCCACGGCGGAGCGGAGGGCTTTGACCGGAAGCTCTGGATGGCGGAGCCGGGGGAAAACAGCCTGCGGCTGACCTACATCTCGCCCGACGGGGAGGAGGGCTTCCCCGGCACCCTGACGGCCGTGGTCACCTACACTCTGGGGGCCGACAACAGTCTCCGCATCGACTATGAGGCCGTCTCGGACCGGGATACGGTCGTGAACATGACCAATCACACCTATTTCAAC
>CAMGPO010000140.1 GCA_946060825.1 uncultured Clostridia bacterium
CATATGCGCTCACCTGCTGCTCCACCGCAGACCTGTCCGCCGAACACTTCGCGGCCAGGGACATCTCCTACGTCTGCTTCCACTTCACCATGGACGGCGTCACCTACCCGGACGACCTCGGCAAGTCCATCCCCTTCGACGAATTCTACCGCCGGATGGCCGAGGGCGCGGACACCAGCACCGCCCAGGTCAACGTCGGCGAATACCTGGAGTTCTTCACCCCCATCCTCGCGCAGGGCCGCGACATCCTCCATGTCTGCCTGTCCTCCGGCCTCTCCGGCTCCATCAACTCCGCCCACAGCGCCGCTGAGACCCTGCGGGAGCAGTTCCCGGAGCGGAAGATCTACATCGTCGACTCTCTGGGTGCCTCCTCGGGCTACGGCCTCATCATGGAGACCCTGGCCGACCTGCGGGACTCCGGTATGGACATCGACGCTCTCTACGCCTGGGTCGAGGCGAATAAGCTGCGGATGAACCACTGGTTCTTCTCCACCGACCTGAGCTTCTACGTCAAGGGCGGCCGCATCTCCAAGGCCTCCGGCTTTGTCGGCACCGTGCTGGGTATCTGCCCCCTGCTGAACATGGACGAGCCGGGCCACCTGGTGCCCCGCTATAAGATCCGCTCCAAAAAGCGGGTCATTCAGGAGATTGTCAAGCGGATGGAGCAGTACGCCGACGACGGCCTCGACTACAGCGGCAAATGCTTCATCTCCCACTCCGGCTGCTACGAGGATGCCCGCCAGGTGGCCGATCTGGTCGAGGCGAAGTTCCCGAAGCTCAACGGAAAGGTCGTCATCAACTACGTCGGCACCACCATCGGCAGCCACACTGGCCCGGGCACGGTGGCCCTCTTCTTCTGGGGCCGCGACCGCAAGCTTCCCCTGCTGCCCGCCAACTGATACGCCACCGCCCTGGGTCTGCGCTCAGGGCGGTTTTTCGCACAAATTCTTTTCGCATTTCTCTTGACAAAGCATAGAAACCGTTCTATTATAATAATAACAATTCTTATTATTAAAAATAAGGGGGGGATCTTGAAATGTTAACAGGAAAAACAGCCATTGTAACCGGCGGTACCCGCGGCATCGGCTTCGCCATCGTCCGGACATATCTGGAAAACGGCGCCAATGTGGCCATCGCCGGCTCCCGGCAGGAGACGGTGGAGAAGGCCGTCGCCCAGCTTCCGGAGTACCGCGACCGCGTCATGGGCATCTGGCCCGACCTCTGTGACCCGGAGGCCGTCGCCGCCGCCTTTGCCTCGGTGAAGGAGCGCTTCGGCAGCCTCGACATTCTGGCCAACAACGCCGGTATCTCCTCCAGAACCAGCCTCTATGATTACACGCTGGAGGAATTCAACAAGATCATGAGCCTGAACGTGACGGCGGTGTTCGTCTGCTCCCAGGCGGCCGCGCGGATCATGAAGGACCAGGGCGGCGGCGTCATCATCAGCACCAGCTCAATGGTCGGCGAGTACGGTCAGCCCTCCGGCTGCGGCTATCCGACCTCCAAGTTCGCTGTCAACGGTCTGACCAAGTCCCTGGCCCGGGAGCTGGCCAAGGATCACATCCGCGTCAACGCCGTAGCCCCCGGTGTGACAAAGACCGACATGGTCGCGGCCCTGCCCCAGGAGCTGGTCGACCGGATCTCCGCCGGTATCCCCATGGGCCGGGTGGGCGAGCCTGTAGACATCGCCAACGCCTATCTCTTCCTGGCCAGTGATCTGTCCAGCTATGTGACCGGTGTAACGCTCCGCGTCGACGGCGCGGCCATGACCTGAGGAGAAAATGACCATGAACAAAAAAGCTATGTACAATCTGACCTATGGCCTGTTCGTCCTGACTGCCTGCTCCGAGAGCCGGGACAGCGGCTGCATCATCAACACCGCCGGGCAGGTGACTTCCACCCCCAACCGCATCAGCATCGCCGTGAACAAGGACAACTTCACCCACGATCTGGTGAAGGCCAGCGGCAAGTTCAACATCTCCATTCTGAGCGAGGCGGCGGATTTCGGCCTGTTCCAGCACTTCGGCTTCCAGTCCGGCCGGAACGTGGACAAGTTCGCGGACTTTGCCGACTGCAAGCGCAGCGAAAACGGCCTGTTCTACGTCACCCGGGGCACCAACGCCTACATCAGCGCCACGGTGGAGCAGACCATCGACCTGGGTAGCCACACCCTGTTCATCGCTGCCGTGGACGACATGGAGATCCTGTCGGAGATTCCCTCCGCCACCTACTCCTACTACCAGTCCTCCATCAAGCCGAAGCCCCAGCCGGCGGCCTCCCAGAACAAAACGACCTGGCGCTGCACCGTCTGCGGCTACGTCTATGAGGGCGAAACCCTGCCCCCGGACTTTGTCTGTCCCCTCTGCAAGCACCCTGCCTCCGACTTCGAGAAAGTCACCGCCTGACCCACCCGGGCAGGGCCCCCCGGCCCTGCCCGCTGTTTTTTGCCCCACGTTTCGCCTTCGGCGGGTTTCACGCTATTTCTCCCCTCCGCATAGGATAGCCTAGATCCAACAGGAGGGATTGTTATGGCATTGATCGTTCAGAAGTTCGGCGGCAGCTCCCTCGCCGGCCCCGAACGTCTTTTGCGCGCCGCAAGGCGCATTGCGGAACCCTGGCAGAACGGCGACGCCGTCATCGCCGTCCTCTCCGCCCGGGGCGACACCACTGACCGCCTGCTGCAGGATGCCCTGGCCATCAGCCGCGATCCGCCCAAACGGGAGACCGATCTTTTACTCTCCGTGGGCGAGCAGATCTCCGTAGCCCACATGGCCATGCAGCTCCACGAGCTGGGCTTTCCTGCCGAGGCCCTGACCGGCTGGCAGGCCGGCGTCCGCACCGACCGCAGCTTCGGCGACGCCCGGGTTCACCACGTCACCGGCGGCCGCATCCGCAGGGCCCTTGCTGACGGGCGCATCGTCCTGGTCACCGGCTTCCAGGGCATCTCTGAGTCCGGCGAGATCACGACCCTGGGCCGCGGCGGCTCCGACACGACGGCCGTCGCCCTGGCTGCCTATCTTGAGGCCGACGCCTGCCACATCTACACCGACGTCGACGGGGTCTACACCGCCGACCCCCGGGAGCTGCCGGAGGCGCGGAAGCTGGAGGCCGTCTCCTACGACGATATGCTGGAGATGGCGGAACAGGGCGCCAAAGTGCTCCACAGCCGCTGCGTGGAGCTGGCCCGTGAGCACAGCCTCTCCTTCGAGGTCCGTTCGTCCTTCACCGACACCCCCGGCACCCGGGTGGGCGGCGAAGAAGCCCGGCGGTTCTGCGGCGTGGCCATCCGCCGGGGCATCCGTCTGCCCATGACGGATCAGCCCATGGCCCGGGTCAGCGTCATTGGCGCGGCCTGCGGCGAGGAGGAGACGGCCATTCAGGTCCTTCGGGCTCTCAGCGGCCTCCGTCTGCGGCAGATCGCCCGCCGTCCCCGGGCCATCTCCGCCTATGTGCCGGAGGGGGAGGCCGTCGAGGCCGCCCGCGCCCTGCATTACCTGTTTTTGTCCTGATTTCCCCGGTTTTTACATCAAAAAACAGTTGACAACGCCTGGCTTTCGTGGTAACATGGATAAGCTAAAAGAAGAAGGAGCGCAGACGCCCCCACCTCCAGCCCAGGCGAAGAGGTTCAACATTGAACCAGATCTCAGCGATGAGATTTGTTTTTGTGCGGGTGCTGTGTGCATCCGCGTTTTTTTGACGTTATCTATTGGAGGTGCTTTACCATCGGCAAATTAGATCATGAGCTCAACGAGGAAATCCGGGACAAAGAGATCCGCGTCATCGGCGCAGACGGCTCGCAGCTCGGCATCATGTCCGCCGCGACCGCGCTGAACCTGGCCGCCGAGCAGGAGCTGGATCTGGTCAAGATCGCGCCCAACTCCACGCCGCCGGTCTGCAAGATCATGGACTACGGCAAATTCCGCTTTGAACAGCTGAAAAAGGAGAAGGAAGCCAGAAAGAACCAGCGGATCGTCGAGATCAAGGAAGTCAGAATGTCCCCCAATATCGACACCAACGACTTCAATACCAAGGTCAAGAGCGCCCAGAAATTCCTGAAGGACGGAGACCGGGTGAAGGTTACGGTTCGCTTCCGCGGCCGTGAGATGGCCCATACCTCCATCGGCCATGATCTTCTGGTCAAGTTCGGCAGCGAGTGCTCCGAGGTCGCAAACGTCGATAAGCCGCCGAAGCTCGATGGACGGCATATGTCCATGTTCCTGTCCCCCAAGGCAAGCAAGACATCCAAATAAACCTGAGAATAACGGAAGGAGATCCACCCATGCCCAAGATGAAAACCCACAGCGGTGCCAAGAAGAGATTCAATCTCACCAAGACCGGCAAGGTCAAGAGAGCCCACGCCTTTAAGAGCCACATCCTCACCAAGAAGACGACCAAGCGTACCCGCCGTCTGAGAACCGGCACCTACGCCGATGTCACCAACCAGGCAACCATCCACGAGATGATCCCTTACAAATAAGGGTAGACCATAGATTTAGGAGGATTTCAAAATGGCAAGAGTGAAGGGCGC
>CAMGPO010000141.1 GCA_946060825.1 uncultured Clostridia bacterium
TCCTGGTGGGTGGCCGGGCCGCGGAGCACGCCGCGGGAATCCTCCATCGGCGGCATGAAGTTGAAATCCTGTCGGCGGTAGATGATCGTCTGCGGGCTTTCCAGAGCGTACTTGTGGTACTTTTCCAGATCCAGGAGCTGCGGATTCTCCGCCTGCCAGATGTCGCCCTTCAGGATTTCGCGGATCCGCTGGGGATAGCTGATGATGGCGGTAATCAGGCCCTCTCTGGCCCAGGTTTCCAGATCCTCGGCCACATGGCGGGCGTCCCAGACGCTGAACTGGGTTCTGGCGTGGAGGCCGATCTTCCGATCCGGGCTGATCTCGTCCAGACGGGCGCGGAGGCGGCGCACGAAGCCGGTCATGATCTCGCAGCGGAGGTCTGTGACGCGGTCGTCATCCAGAGGCAGATAGCGGGGATCCTCCCCGTAGCGCTCCCGGAACAGCTCCACAAAGGGAGGCTCAAACAGGACGTAGGGGACACCGCGGTTGTAGATCATCTCCACGGCGTCGCAGCCGGTTTTGGCCATCATGGTGAAGTGATCCAGCATATATTCCTGCACCTCGGGATAGATGTAGGAGAGGGCGTCGATAGGGTCGCCGTCCCGGTCGATGCAGCGCAGCTCCGGATGGGCGGCGGCGAAGGCGTTGACGAAGTACATCTGGTCGTAGGGGAACTCCATGCCCCAGGCGCCCATCCGCAGGGAGAGGCACATCTTCAGCCCGGAGGCGTGGCCGTACTCGACGAGGCCGGCGAGCATCTCCGGCGTGAACTCCCGTTTTAGAAGCTCCTGAACACGCTTGTCGCCGTCCCGGCAGAATGCGAAGTTGTCGGAATTCCCGGTAGAGACGTCGCCGTCAAAGACCAGAATATTTTCCAGCGACAGCCACTCCACGTCGGAATCGAGATACTCCTGTACGACGGAGCGCCACTGGTTCTGGCCCTGTAGGGCATAGCTGCCCAGCATACCGTGCATATCGTTCGTGGCGTAGATCCGCTTTGTATCGGTTCTGGCCTGATCGGCCTGATAGGCGGCCACCTCCTCGTCCGTCATGGGCACCAGGCGGACCCAGGCCAGACAGGCTTCGGAGGGCTGGCCGTTCAGGTGCTTGCTGAGCTCCAGGGACTGGCCGGTCAGGTCGGCGCAGCGCCAGAAGGTCTCCTGGAAGGAGTGGTAGGCGTAGCCGCCGGCGTCGCTGGGGGACAGGTGCATGAAAGTCTCATCACCGCTCAGTTTCAGGCAGAGCAGATCCGAAACGGGCGCTGCCGCGCCGTAGGTGCCCAGGGCGACGTAGATCCGGTACCAGCCCTCGGCCTGAAGCGGCAGTGTGACGGGCTGGGGCGCGCCGTCATAGACGGAGATCAGCATGGTTCCGCTGCAGACGGCGGTCTCGTAGGGAACGCTGTTCCATTTGTATTTTTCACGGAGGGGAGAGATGTTTTCCTGCGGGATGAACAGATTGCCAAGATCGGTGAGGAGAAGTTCCTTGCGCGTGTCGGTTTTCATGGCTGATGGCTCCTTTCGTGGTTGCGATGGACAGATAAAAGGTTGTTACCGGTCTGACCGGCGGAAGGTATAGGAAGCGGCGCCGGTCTCCTCGTCGTATGCGTCCAGTGTGAACACATAGCCAGTGTCGGCGGCGATGGTCTCCATGACCACGCGGGTGGTTTGCACATACCACGGCGAGGGGGCATGGGACACGCTCCGCATATAGGTGACGGCGGGGCAGCGGGTAATCTGCACCTCCAGTGTCTGGCCGTCCAGCCGGGCGAACAGGACGTCGGAGGCGTGCTCCAGGGCATAGATCCGTTCCAGATGCGCCTTCAGCGCGGCGGGGCCGTCTGCCCGGATCCGGGTCTCCAGATCGCGGTAGAAGTGCCGCGTGAAGGTCTGCAGGTAGTCGGTCACGACGGCGTCGCCGAAGCGGCTGCCCAGGTAGGCGACGCCCTGATCCACGCCGTTGTGGAACTGCCGGTGGAGGTATTCGTTCTGGGCGGCGCGGCGGTCCATGATCTCCGTGTTGGCGTCCGGGATCACCCGTCCGTCAAAGCGCTTCGGGTCGTAGATCAGGAGAGAACAGGCGGCCTGATCGGTGCCGCAGTAGTTGTAGATGTATTCCAGGCCAAAGGGCCGGACGGAGTGGCGGTAGCCGTCACAGTGCAGGCAGTAGCGGGAGTAGGGCTCCAGCCCACAGGAGGACTTCAGGTCAAGCAGCCGACCCTTAGAGGGGCAGTGGTGCATCCGGAGCAAAAACCAGCCCGCCGGCTCGTTGAGATACATGGTGAAGTCGGCAGCCTCCTCGTTGAGGGACCAGGACCAGTAGTCGAAGCAGCCGCGAATTCCGGAGCGGCGGATGTGGCCGCCCAGAATGGTGTCGGATTGGCCCTCCGGCCGGAAGCAGTGATCCCAGTAACGCTGGACTTCGTCCGCTCCGTAGTGCTCCTCCAGGTAGGTGAACAGCTCGCTGTAGGCGGGAATAAACTCTGTGCAGGAAATCATAGGCGCATCCTCATTTCTCCGGCGGTGCCGGCAGCAGATTTGTTGGGTCGGTTTCTCCAAAGTTGCGCTTATTATACGGGATTCTTTTTGACGTTTCCATAGTAAAAATCTACGAAAAAAGTACGAAATACATGGTGGAAACGGAGATTTTATACGTTTTCGGATGGATAATGTTTGAGAATAATGGAGCGTGGGACCGGATCTGCGGCGGGGCGGATATTCGTGCGGAAAAGCGGGAGGAATCGGAGAAAACGCGGGAGATTTGCGGCGCGGGAATCTGGTTTTTCCGGCGGATTCCCTTCGGGAAAATACGGAAAAAACCGATAAAAATGTTTTTGCCGGACATAAAAAATAGAATAATGTCTGAAAATACCTGTTTCTATTTACATACGCCTGTGATAGAATGGAACAGAAGGGTTTGTCTTCTTATGTGTCATGGGATCCTGCTTCGCGGATTCAGCTGCGTTGGAAGATGCGCCCGTTTTTTATTCCATGGAATGGAGGCTGCCAGAATGGGACGTTTCGGATTTCGTAAACGGAAAGAGGCAGAGGGAGATGACCGCCCACTGCCGAAATATGGATTTGGAAGAATCTGGTATGTGCTGACCACCCATTTTTCCAGACTGCTGCTTGCCAACCTGCTCACCGTGGCGTTCAGCGTGCCGCTGTTCACGATCCCGGCGGCCTGGACGGCGCTGAACGCGGTCGTCCAGCAGTATTACCGGACGGGGATCGGAGACGTCTGGCCGAAGTTCTTCCGGGAGTTCAAAACCGCCTTTTTCCGCAGGCTGGGCTACAGTGTGCTGCTGTCGGCCCTGCCGGTGCTGGGATGGTTCGTAGGCAGCCGGTTCAGCGAGGGCGTGGCCTACGGCGTCTGCGCGTTTTTTCTGGTGATGGATATTTTCGTCATGGGTTGGTGGTTCCCTCAGATGTCCATTCTGAAGCTGAGCCCGACCCTGGCGCTGCGGAACGCCTTCCTGCTGATCTTCATCGCGGTCAGACAGAATCTGGAGCTGCTGGTGATCAGCGCCCTGACAGCCATCTTTGTTGTGCTGCTGTGGCCGGTCTCCCTGATCCCGATCGTAGCGTTCCTCCCGGCGCTGATCGCCCTGCTGATTACAAATGTGGTGAATCCGGTACTGGATGAGCGCCTGATCCGGGAAAACGAAGAACAGGCGAAGAATCCGGAGCCATGACAGAAGGAGACGTTGATAATGAAAGCGATCATTCATGCAAAAGCGGTGCTTCCGGGCGGCGTTCTGGAGAATGCGGTCATTCTGACGGAGGGAGAGAAAATCCGGGCTGTTGGCACGGAGCTTCCTGTTCCGGCGGGAGCGGAGGTGATTGACGCGCAGAATCTGTGGGTTGGCCCCGGCTTTGTGGACATCCACAACCACGGCAGCGGCGCGGAGAACAAGGTGTGGGCCCAGGATCCCGAAACGGTGTCCCGCTACCACCTGTGCCATGGTACCACTACTATGTGTGCCTATCTGGGCTACGACCAGGATCGGGAGACGCTGCTGCGGACGACGGAGAAGCTGCAGAGCGCCCTCGACCGCGGCCTGGCGCCCAATGTTTACGGCATCGGTTTTGAGGGGCCCTATGTCAACCCCTCCCAGGGCGCAAACGTGGACCGGAACGACCGGCGCATGCCGGATCCGGAGGAATACACCCGGCTGTATGAGGCCTGCCATGGCAGGGTGATGCAGTGGATGTACGCCCCGGAGCGGGATGAGGACGGCTCCTTCGCGGCATTCCTGCGGGAGAAACGGATCCCCACCGCCATCGGCCACTCCAACGCCTCGCCGGCCCAGGTGAGAAGGGCGGTGGATCGCGGCGCGACCATCGTGACCCACCTGTTCGACGCCATGGGCTGCTGGCTGGGGCCGGAGTCCATCCATCTGACGGGCATCATCCAGGACAGTATGCCGGTCGGCTGCCTGATCTGCCCGGAGCTGACCTACGAACTGATCCCCGACAGCCTGGGCATGCACGTCAAGCCTGCGAACCTGAAGCTGGTGTACCA
>CAMGPO010000142.1 GCA_946060825.1 uncultured Clostridia bacterium
CAATGGACAAGCTGAAAATGATGTCACAATTGGCGCACGGGGGTGATTAAATGGGCCGGCAACTGCGAAGCCGCCAAGAAGGTCGGCCTGCTGGTTGCTCAGCGCGCCAAGGAAAAAGGCATCAGCGTCGTCGTGTTCGACCGTGGCGGTTATATCTATCACGGCCGTGTCGCCGCGCTGGCCGAAGGCGCCCGTGAAGGCGGACTCGAATTTTAAGTCAGGAGGAGGAAGATCAAATGGCTTATAACAGACAAGCAGAAGCTACTGCTCCCGAGTTCATTGAGAAAGTTGTTTATCTGAACCGTGTTTCCAAGACCGTCAAGGGCGGCCGTGTCATGAAGTTCTCCGCGCTGGTCGTCGTCGGTGACGGCAAGGGTACCGTCGGCTATGGCCTGGGCAAGGCCGCCGAAGTCAGCGAAGCGATCCTGAAGGGCATTGCCGCTGCCAAGAAGAACATGGCTCACGTGGTCACCTCCGGTACGACCATCCCCCACGAGATCATCGGCAAGTTCGGCGCGGGCGAAGTCCTGCTGATGCCGGCTCCCGAAGGCACCGGCGTCATTGCCGGCGGCGCGGTCCGTGCTGTCATGGAAGCGGTTGGCATCACCAACATCCGTACCAAGTGCCTGCGCTCCAACAACCCCCAGAACGTTGTGAAGGCCACCATGCAGGGCCTGACCTCCCTCCGTGGTCCGGAGGAAGTGGCCAGAACCCGCGGCCTGAGCGTCGAAGAAATCGTCGGTTAAGGAGGGCTTTGAATCATGGCAACCTACAAAATCAAGCTGGTTAAGAGCCTGAACGGCCGTCTCAAGAAGCATATCGCGACTGCCGAGTCCCTGGGCCTGCGCAAGATCGGCCAGGTGACCGTCCAGCCCGATAACGAAATGACCACCGGTAAGATCCGCCAGATCGGCTACCTGCTGGAAGTCACCAAGGAAGACTAAGGAGGAGACAAGAATGGAATTACATGAACTTGCTCCCGTGATGGGTTCCACCCATGTTGGCAAGCGGAAGGGCCGCGGCACCGCCACCGGCAACGGCAAGACTGCCGGCCGCGGACACAAGGGCCAGAAGGCTCGTTCCGGCGGCAAGGTGCGGATCGGCTTCGAAGGCGGCCAGATGCCTCTGGCCCGCCGTATCCCGAAGCGTGGCTTCAACAACATCTATGCCAAGCCTCTGACGGCTGTCAACGTCGCCGTTCTGAACGCATTCGAGGACGGCGCTACGGTCGATGCTGCTGCTCTAATCGAGAAGGGCATCATCCACGAGTGCAAATACGGCCTGAAGGTCATCGCCAACGGCACCGTGACCAAAAAGGTCACCGTCAAGGCCGCGGCGTTCTCCGCATCTGCCAAGGAAAAGATTGAGCAGGCAGGTGGAAAGGCCGAGGTGGTGTAAGTGTTCACGACACTGCGTAATGCTTGGAAGATCCCCGAGCTGCGGAAAAAACTTCTGTTCACCCTGATGATCCTCCTGATCTTCCGCGTGGGCAGCGCAGTTCCGGTGCCTTACGTCAATGTGGAAGCACTCAGCAACTACTTCCGGTACAACCTTTCCAATACGGTTCTGGGACTCTACAATGCGATGTCCGGCTCCGCCTTCTCGCAGGCGACGCTGTTCGCGCTCGGTATCCAGCCGTATATCAACGCATCCATCATCATTGAGCTGCTGACCATCGCCTGGCCCAAACTTGAGCGCATGGCGAAGGAAGAGGGTGAAGAGGGTAAGAGAAAGCTGAACCGCATCACCCGCTACACCACCATCGGCCTCGGCCTGGTGCTGGGTGCAGCCTACTATATGATGCTGAGCAACTACCAGCTTCTGGCTACCACCGGTTTCCTGCCGGCAGTCGTCGTGGTTCTCTCCTTCACCGCCGGCGCAAGCCTGGTCATGTGGCTCGGCGAGCAGATCACGGAATTCGGCATCGGCAACGGCATCTCCATCATCCTGTTTGCCGGTATCGTCTCCCGCGTTCCGAGCACCATCGGCACCATGGTCTCCAGCCTGAAGTCCGGCGCCATCCAGTGGTGGACCTGCATCCTGCTGGTCATCGGTTCTCTGCTGCTCATCGCGTTCATCGTGTTCATCACCAACTCCGAGCGCAGAATCCCCGTCCAGTATGCCAAGCGCGTTGTGGGCCGCAAGGTCTATGGCGGCCAGAACACCCATCTGCCCATCAAGGTCAATATGTCCGGCGTTCTGCCCATCATCTTCGCCCAGTCCATCGCGTCTCTGCCTGCTACTGCATGCGCGTTCTTCGGCGGCACCAATGGCTGGTGGTACACGCACGTGTTCAGCAACACCAGCACCGTCTATGCGGTCTGCTACTTCATCCTGATTATCCTGTTCAGCTACTTCTACGCTTCTGTCCAGTATAATCCGGTGGAGATCGCCAACAACCTCAAGAAAAACGGCGGCTTTATCCCGGGCTTCCGGCCCGGCCGTCCCACGGCTGAGCCCATTGCCAAGACCATCAACAAGATCGTCCTCTTCGGCGCCCTGTTCCTCAGCGTGGTGGCTCTGCTGCCTATCATCATCGGCAATGTGGTCGGCGTCAGTGGTCTGGCCATCGGCGGTACTTCCGTCATCATCGTGGTCGGCGTTGCCATCGAAACTGTCGCAGCCATCGAAGCGCAGATGCTGATGCGTCACTATAAGGGCTTCCTGGAATAATCGGGAGGAATTTACAATGAAGCTGATTCTATTGGGTGCGCCCGGTGCGGGCAAAGGCACGCAGGCGGAGATCATCGCCGCGAAGCTGAACATCCCCACCATTTCTACGGGCAATATTCTGAGAGAGGCCATCAAAAACGGCACGGAAACCGGCCTGAAGGCCAAGAGCTTCATGGACGCTGGTAAGCTCGTTCCCGACGATGTCATCATTGGCATCGTCGCGGAACGGGTGGCCCGCCCTGACTGCGCGAACGGCTACATTCTCGACGGCGTGCCGCGCACCATTCCCCAGGCCCAGGCTCTGGAGGATGCCGGCATCTCCTTTGACCATGTCGTTTCCATCGAAATTGAAGACGCTGTGATTGAGCAGCGGATGACCGGCCGCCGCGTCTGCGGTGGGTGCGGCGCCAGCTACCACATTACAGCACATCCGCCCAAGCGTGAAGGCATCTGCGATGCCTGCGGCGCTCCTCTGGTGATCCGCAAGGACGACGCCCCCGAGACGGTCAAGAACCGCCTGAAGGTGTTCCACGAGGAGACCGAGGCGTTGAAGGGCTTCTATGAGAACCTTGGCAAGCTGCGGCTTGTGGAAGGCAATCAGCCCATCGAAGACGCTACCCGTGATATTATGGCGGCAATCGGGGTCTGAACATGATCCCAGTCAAAATTGAGCGAGAACTCCTTGTGATGCGTCAGGCCTGTAAAATTACCGCGGCAGCGCGTGCTTTGGCAGGCGAAATGGTGCGGCCGGGCGTCAGAACGAAGGAGATCGATAAAGCCGTCCACGACTTTATCCTTTCGCAAGGTGCAACGCCATCCTTCCTGAACTACGGCGGCTATCCCGCCAGCGCCTGTATCTCCGTCAATAATGTGGTCATCCACGGAATTCCGGACAGCCGGAAGCTCCAGGAGGGCGACATCGTCAGCGTGGACGTGGGTGCCTACTATCATGGATTCCATGGCGACTGCGCCGCAACCTATGCCTGTGGAGAGATTTCTCCGGAGGCGCAAAGGCTCATCAATGTCACGAAGCAGAGTTTTTTTGAGGGGCTGAAATTCGCACGTCAGGGCAATCGTGTCTCTGATATCTCCCATGCGGTGCAAACCTATGTGGAGAGCAACGGTTTTTCCGTGGTTCGCGACTTCATAGGTCACGGTGTCGGCGCGAACCTCCATGAAGAGCCGAATGTGCCGAATTACGGTGCTCCCGGAAGAGGCCCAAGGCTGATCCGCGGAATGACGATCGCCATCGAGCCGATGGTCAATGCGGGTACCTACGAAGTGCAGGTGCTCAAGGACCACTGGACGACGGTGACGCGCGACGGAAAGCTGTCGGCCCACTATGAAAATACTGTGCTCATTACCGACGGCGAGCCGGAAATTCTCACTGTCAGCGGGGAGCTGTAGCAATTATGGAACTTGCAAAGTCGGACATCGTTCTGTCCCTGTCCGGCCGAGACAAAGGGAAGTACTTTTTCGTCGTTGAGACGGCGGGAGACTACGCCCTGATTGCCGACGGCAAATGCAGAAAGCTGGAACGCCCCAAGCGGAAAAAGCAGAAGCATTTGCAGCTGGCTGCCCGGGCTGACTCGAGAGTCGCTGGAAAACTGCGTTCCGGCGATAAAGTACTCAACAGTGAATTACGAAGAGAGCTGGCAGGCTTCTGCCAGGAAATCCAGAGTCAAAACCAAGGGGGTTAATAAAAACTTGGCAAAAGACGACGTAATCGAGCTTGAGGGCATCGTTACCGATGCACTGCCGAATGCGATGTTCTCCGTTGACATTGGCAACGGACACATCATTC
>CAMGPO010000143.1 GCA_946060825.1 uncultured Clostridia bacterium
CAGCCAGCAGCTGGACAAATTCCAGCAGAATGCAAAAGGCCGCCAGAAAGAAGCGGGAACGCAGGATTCTGAGCAGTTTTCCCACGGCAGAGCTCCCGGATACAGAAGCGGCAGGCAGCTGCTTCCGCAAACGCTGCCTGCCGCGGGCAGGAAAGACGCGGTTCACCGGATGCCCTTGACCAGGGGGATCAGGCCGAGGAGCAGGACGATGCCCACGATCCCGACCAGGATGCCAGGAATCATCATCTCCCAGACCATGACCATGCACATGCCGGCGCCCAGTACCAGCGCGCCCACGACGCCCAGAAGGATGGTTCCGATGGTTTTGCCGCTGAGCTTGACGATGACGGGCTTGCCCTCCATTTTACGGCGCACCGCCAGCATGACGAGCAGAATCACAAGGCCGACGCAGCCGACGACGATGCCCTGGGTAAAAGCGCCCCACTCGGGAATCATCGCCATACACATACCGAGGGCGAACAGGATCCCGCCGATGGCGCCGAGGATCAGGGAGACGAAGTTTGTCTTGGACATTTTTATTTACCTCCGGTTTTTCTCATTCAGTGGCTGTATTCTACCGCGCGATTGTTTGCGGAATGCTTCAGAATTATTTGTGAAACATGAAATGCCTTTCTTTCCATGGGAGCAGAACCCCGGCAGGCGTCCCCACGCCCGAAGCAGCCCGTACCGGGGCGGTGCGGGCTGCTTGCGGAAATCTCTCTGTGCTTTACGGCTTGTCCGCGTTTTTCTGCTTTCGCGCCTGCGGCCGATCTGTCTCACCGGTCGCCTACGCCCGTTTCCGAGGCTTCCCGCCCGGCCTGCTCCGTCTCCATGCGCTTCTTCGCATCCTCCACGGATTCGCCTTCACGGGTCAGGAATTTGTCCACGAACGCATTCTCGACCTTCTTATAGGTGCCGACTACACCGTCCTCGACCTTTTTGTAGCCGCCGACTACGCTGTCCTCGATCTTTTGAAAACCACTGGTCACGCTTTCGGCGATCTTTTCATTCGCCTTTACAAATTTGGAATCTGCCATTTTTTTACCCTCCTTAATCTTGTTACCTGGAATCAGGCACTGGTTTTGTTCTTATGAATCACTGCCGCTGCGATTGCGGCGATACCGGCAGCGGCGGCGATCACCGCGGGAATTGTAATTTTTTTCATTCTGAACCCCCTTTGCTGGCTGTATTCTACCGCGCGATTGTTTCTGAACCGTTCAAATTATGTTTGCGAAATATGAATTACCGGCTCTGCGGACGGGCGCGGTTCCCTGTTTCCTTTTCATCTGCCACCAAGGCGGCCGGCAAACAAAAAAGAACAGGCAGCGCCTTTGACGCTGTCTGTTCCCGGTTTTTTGCAGAAACGCAGATACGGAACCCCGTCCTCCTATTTCCGGAACAGGGAGAAGCCCCGCTTTTCATAAGGCTCCGTCCGAACCGACCGGACGGAATAGCCGGTGGCCTCGACGGCCGCCTTCAGCGCCGCTTCTTCGATGGGCGCTTCCGCGATCACTTCCGTCCGCCTCTTGGTATGGGAGGACGTGACCTTTTTGACCGGAAACGCCTTCCGCACCGCCTCGTTCACATGGCTCTCGCACATTCCGCAGGCCATTCCTTCCACTTCCAGCGTGATCTTGACCATGAATTCCGCTCCTTTCCGCGATCTCGCGCAGGTCATTAGCACTTGCTAACCACCGCGATCATACCACTGCCAGGCGGCTTTGTCAATCCGAAAACCGGCAGGTGGACGGACGGTTTTTCCAAAACTTTTTTCAAAACGGCAAAACGGACGGCGGTTTTTTGCCGTCAACATAGACAGAACCACACAGAAACGTTTCAGATGAGGTGATACCATTGGAGGACGAAGCGATCGTCCGGCTGTTCTTCGCGCGCGAGGAGGCAGCCATCACGGAAGCGCAAAACAAGCACGGCCGCATCTGCATGGCCGTGGCACGGCGCATCCTGCCGGACGAGCGGGATGTCGAGGAGTGCGTGAGCGACGCATGCCTGCGGGCCTGGAACGCCATTCCGCCCGATATGCCCCGCTCCCTCTCCGCCTATCTGGCCAGGATCACCCGCAACCTGGCCCTGGATCGCCGCAGCTACAACCAGGCGGAGAAGCGCTCCACGGCTTTGGAGTGCGCCTTTGAGGAACTGGAACCCTGGCTGCGCGCGGAAAACACCCCGGAGAAAGCCCTGGAGGGCGCGGAACTGCGCCGCTTTCTCAACGGTTTTCTGCGCAGAGAGTCAAGGGAGGCCCGGATCTTCTTTCTCCGCCGCTACTGGTACGGTGAATCCATCCGCGAGATCGCGGAGGACTGCGGCTGCAGCGAGGCGAAGGTCAAATCCTCACTGTTCCGCACCAGAACCCACCTGCGGGAAGCTATGGACAAGGAGGAAATTACCCTATGAATCAGGAACGCTTTGACAAAATCATGCGCGCCGTCGACGACGACCTGCTGGAGGAAGCCCGTCAGCCCCTCCCGCGCCGCTCCCGGGTGGGAACCTGGGCACTGGTCACCGCCGCCTGCCTCTGTCTGGTGGTGGGCACCGTATTGTTTTTTGGCCCCAAGCCGGCAGAGAAAGCGCTGCCGGAGGAACCGGCCCTGAGCGCCGCTCCGCTGGAAGAACCGGAAGCCGCTCCGGCGGAGCAGGATGCCGCCCCCGGCGGCGTCGACGCCGTCGTCCCCGTCACGATTGAAGAATTGGCGGCCCTTGGCTACGACATGGCGCTGCCGGAGGAGGCGGAGTCCCCCTCCTACGGCCTGATTGAGCTCTCTGGCGGACAGGAGACGCCCATCGCTCAGGCCACCTTCACCGTGGACGGCGAGGACTTCGTCTGCCGCGCCCTCAAGACTGACACGCCCCAGGACATCTCCGGCGTGGACGCCGCCTGGGACGCTTCAGTAAACTGGGAGACCGTAGCCGTGGATCTACAGATCCGGCAGGCCGCCGAGGAGACCCTTCAGCCCGCCGTCGTGAGCTGGTACGTCTCGGAGAACGGAATTCAGTGGTGCCTCATGAGTGAGGCAGGAAGCGAAAAAACTGTCACCACAGCCTATAAAATTCTGCACACGCTCGGTTATGACATGGCCGTAGCCCCGGCGGGAGCGGAGAACGTGACCTACACGGTCTTCCCCATGGAGGACATGACCGTAGCCGAGACTGCCTTTACGCTGGACGGCACGACCTGGGCCTACCGGACGGCCTCCACCGGCGCCATCGAATTCCGGGACATCTCCGGTGTAGAGATGCCCGGTGAGACGGAGAAGGACGCCGAGCTCGGCTGGTGCAGCGCCCATCTCAGCTACACCGAGGGAGGCGAGGGCCGTATCGTCTGGTTTGACATTGCGCCGGGCCTGGTCTACAGCCTGCACATGGATCAGGGCGCTTCCGAGGAAGCCCTGCTGACCATGGCCGAAGCCCTCTACACGCCGGTTCAGGGCGAAGTAGACGGCGAATGAGCGAAAGGCCGCAAAGGCGAAACCAATCCTTTGTACAGAAACAGTGACGCAAAACAGCCCGGACATTGGAATGTCCGGGCTGTTCGCTTCGCTCACACCCGCCACCGTAGTGGAGGCCTTTACGATCGCCCGTGTACCGGTGTGCGGATCATTTCCCGGGCGGCCGCAACATCGAGCTGCAGGCCGAAGAATCTTTCCGCAACAGGGTTCATCCCGTAGGGCGGCTTGCCCTCGAGCCGCCGCACACTCGACGATTTCCACCCGCCCGATTGTCATTCCGAGCGAAGCGAAGAATCTGTTCGGATCCGTTTGCAGGAAGATTCTTCGCTTCGCTCAGAATGACAAGGGAGCGTTTTCCTGTAGAGGATGGGTTTCCCGTCCCGCCGGTTCCGATCCGCACATCGTCCCCTTTTCGGCGGGACACATGGGTCCCGCCCTACGGCGAAATGAGGAAATGGCCGGGTGGAAGGACAAAAAATGCGGTGCGGGAGGCGAATGTACGATTTCCTGCTTTGCAAATCGTCAAAACCTGCTGTATCATGAATTCGTGTAAAATTCCGCGTCGTTGGGCGCGTCAGGGGGCTTGCGTTGTGGGTTTGAGAGATAAATATGCGAAAAGGGACGCTGAACAGGGCTTTAAGCCGCTGGAACTGAACGAGGCCAATGTCCAGGCCATCTTCAACCGGTGCCTGCGGAAAGAGGGCAGCAAAGAAATCACAAGAACAATCCTGTTCCCCACGCTTCTTGGATATGATGAGAAAGATGAAATCGAAATAGCATTTGACAAAAATGTACTGGTAGAGAACGGAAAGAATGTAAGATACTTATATGGCCAGCTGAAAGTTGTTCACACAGCTGAAAGTAAAACCAACTGCTTATCCTTAAATGATTTTAAGACCGCCTATCAGGTTACCAGTTGGGCCCAAGGTAAATCCAGCCGATTGGAAGTACGATAGTTAGGTTGCAATAGTGCTGTGGGGTTAGGCTAGCGA
>CAMGPO010000144.1 GCA_946060825.1 uncultured Clostridia bacterium
ACCACAGCGCAGCCGGTCTGTCACCCGGAAATTCCTTCCGACGCCCTTCGCGGGACTTCGACCCGGTCCAGGGCGTAAAATCGTCTTACAGCTTATCCAAGGACAGTGCGAATCCCGTTTCGGCCCCATCCGGGGCCATTTTTTTGCGATGCAGACCGCGCCCGGACAGGTTCCGCCTGACCGGGCGCAGTTCTTTATGTTCACCGCAGGAACAGAAAAAAGATCAGGTTGAGAACGCCGGTGAGGGTCAGCAGCAGGCCGAAGTTGGCGATGCCAAATGGCGATGCCTTTTCCGGTTTATTCTGGCCGAAGAAGCAGTTGCGGGGATCGACGGGGTCATACCAGACGTTGACCATGCCGGCGCCCTCGATCTTCTGCTCCTTGGGCACATCGAGACAGTAGCGGTTCGCGCCGACCGGGAACTCCAGCCGGGCAGAGCCGTCCGGATGGCGATCGACGGCGGCGCGGGAGTAGCCCAGACGCCGGCCAAGGATCCGCTTGAGCTGCCGCCAGGAGAGCAGCAGATAAATCAGCAGAACCGCCTGCACGCAGTCGAGCAGCACCAGCATCTGGGGCGTACCGGGCCGGTGGGCGCGGAAGCACAGGTAGATCATAAAGAAAAAGTTGATCATGCCAAGCAGGAACATGAGGCCGCAGACCGTATAGTAGTTGACCTCCGTGTCTCTGGCGCGGATGGGGCCGCCCGGCGCCTGTTTTTTATCTTTCGCCATAGCTGTCGTTCCTTTCTCACCGTGTGGATCCGGCGCGTTGCCGCGCCCGCTCCGTCTCATCTGTTTTATCTATTGTACCCGACTTTCTCTGCCTTCGCAACCGGAATTTTCCGGTTGCTATTTACCGTCTGACTCTGTATAATTAAAAATTGAATTATCAGATTTCGCCAAAATTATCCCGGTGCAGGGCCGCTGTCCCCTGCCGCACGGGTCAACGGGAGGATCCCCCATGGAACACCTCACTTTTTGCGTTCCCTGTCTCTTCGGCCTGGAGGGCCTGGCCGCCGCGGAGCTTCGCCGCCTCGACATGGCAAACGTCCGCGCCCAGGACCGCCGCGTTTTTTTTGACGGCTCCTTCGCCGACATGGCCCGGGCCAACCTCTGCCTCCGCACCGGCGAGCGGGTCATGATCCTGCTGGCCTCCTTCGAGGCCCGCTCCTTTGAGGAGCTGTATCAGGGCGTCAAGCGCATCCCCCTCGAGGACTTCGTGCCGAAGGAGGGTGCCTTTCCCGTCAAAGGCTACAGTCTGAACAGTCAGCTCCACTCGGTGCCCGACTGTCAGTCCATCGTGAAGAAGGCGGCGGTGGACCGCCTGGGCGCAAAGTACGGCCTTGGCTGGCTGCCGGAGACCGGCCCCGTCTACCAGATTCATTTCTCCATCATGAAGGACCTCTGCGAGGTCTTTCTCGACACCTCCGGCCAGGGCCTCCACAAGCGGGGCTACCGGGCCGTGGCCAACCTGGCTCCCCTCCACGAGACGATGGCCGCCGCCATGGTGGAGCTGGCCAAATACCGGGGCCGGGACTTCTTCTGGGATTCCTTCTGCGGCTCCGGCACCATCTGCATCGAGGCCGCGCTGACAGCCCTGAACCGGGCTCCGGGCCTGGGACGCGGCTTCGCCGCCCAGAAATGGGCCTGCGTCGGCCCGGAGGTCTGGCAGCAGGCCCGGATGGAGGCGCTGGACAAGGAGTTCCGCGGCAAATACCGCATTCTCGGCACCGACATCGACCCGGAGAGCCTGGCCATTGCCCGCTCCAACGCGAAGAAGGCCGGCGTCGACGGCTGGATTGAGTTCCGGGAGGCCGACGCCACCAAGCTCAATGCTCCGGCCGCCTCCGGCACGCTGGTCACGAACCCACCCTACGGCGAGCGGATGCTGGAGCAGCGGCAGGCCCAGCAGCTCTACCGCCAGTTCGGCCGCCACGTCCGCTACCTAGACGGCTGGGCCATGTCGATCATCTCCTCCGAGCCGGAGTTTGAGTACTATTTCGGCCGCAAGGCCGACAAAAAGCGGAAGCTCTACAACGGCCGGCTCCAGTGCAATGTCTATCAATACGCGGCAAAGCGCCGTGATTCTTTCCAGGGAGGCAAAGAGAAATGAAGCACCTCTTTCTCATCAACCCCGCCGCAGGAAAGCGGGACAGCACCTTCGACTGCTCCGAGGAGATTCACGCCCTCTGCAAGGAGCGTGGGCTCGACTACCGCATCCGCGTCTCCAAAAAGCCCGGCGACCTGACCGCCTATGCCCGGGAGGCCGCCGAAACCGGCGAGGAGATCCGGATCTACGCCTGCGGCGGCGACGGCACCCTCAACGAGGTGATCAACGGCGCCGCCGGCCATCCCAACGCCGCCGTGACCCACTGGCCCAAGGGATCGGGCAACGACTTCGTAAAAATCTTCTCGGAGCCGGCGCAGTTCCGGGATCTCGGCGCTCTGGTGGACGGGGATGAGGCAAAGATGGACCTGATCCGCTGCGGTGACCACTACTCCCTCAACATCTGCTCCATGGGCCTCGACGCCCGGATCGGCACCCAGATCGCCTACTACAAGCGGCTGCCCCTGGTGACCGGCTCCGGGGCCTATGTGATCTCCACCCTGGTCAACCTGGCCCAGGGCATCCACACCCCCTGCACCGTGGAGGTGAACGGCGAGACCATCGAGGGCCGCAAGACGATGATCTGCGTCTGCTCCGGCCGCTACTACGGCGGCGGCTTCAACCCCGTGCCTGAGGCGGAGCCGGACGACGGCCTGCTGGACGTGCTGCTGGTGGAGCCGGTGTCGCTGCCTGAAGTGGCCAAGCTGATCGGCATCTACAAGGCAGGCCGCTATCGTGAGATTCCCAGATGGATCCGCCACTGCCGGACAACGGAGCTGACCGTCCACTGTGAAAAATCCTCGGTCATCAACATGGACGGCGAAGCCCGCTTCGGCAAGGACGTGACCTTCCGCGTCGAGCCCCAGGCCCTCCGCTTCTTCTACCCGAAGGGACTTACATATAGTGCCTCCGCAAAAACAGAGGTTCCGGTGTGACACACCGGAACCTCTGTTTTTCCTGCCCGGCATCCCGCCAAAAAAATAATCCCTGCGTTCAGAAAAATTTAACAATTTTCCTCTTGCACATTTTGGATTTATGGCTTATGATAGGCACGTTAGCACTCCGGAGTTTTGAGTGCTAAACCCGTCGAAGGGGACGGGAACCGGTTTTGTAAACTATGGGCGCAAGCCCGGACATTTCATAGGAGGAATCATTATGACACTCAAACCGCTTTCCGACAATGTCCTGATCAAGGGCGTGGAAGAAGAGAAGACCGCAGGCGGCCTGATTCTGGCCACCACCAGCAAGGAAAAACCCGTGGTCTCCAGCGTCGTGGCCGTCGGCCCCGGCACCAAGGACGAGCCCATGACCGTGGAGCCCGGCCAGAAGGTCATCGTCGGCAAGTACGCCGGCACCGAAGTCAAGCTGGACGGCGAGACCTATTCCATCGTCAAGCTGTCTGACATTCTCGCCATCGTTGAATAATCACAGGAGGCATTACTGAAATGGCTAAACAGATTCTTTATGGTAACGAAGCCCGCACTGCCCTGCAGGCCGGCATTGACAAGCTCAGCGACACCGTCAAGGTCACCCTCGGCCCCAAGGGCCGCAACGTCGTTCTCGGCAAGAAGTTCGGCGCCCCCCTGATCACCAACGACGGCGTCACCATCGCCAAGGACGTGGAGCTGGAGGACGCTTTTGAGAACATGGGCGCCCAGCTCGTCCGTGAAGTCGCCACCAAGACCAACGACGTTGCCGGCGACGGCACCACCACCGCCACCCTGCTGGCCCAGGCCATCGTCCGCGAGGGCCTGAAGAACGTCACCGCAGGCGCCAACCCCATGGTCATGCGCAAGGGCATCGAGAAGGCCGTCGAGGTCGCCGTTGCCACCATCAAGCAGAACTCCGAGACCGTCAAGGGCTCCGAGGACATCGCCCGCGTCGGCACCGTCTCCTCCGGCGACGAGGAAGTCGGCAAGCTGATCGCCGAGGCCATGGAGAAGGTCAGCGCCGACGGCGTCATCACCATCGAGGAGTCCAAGACCGCTGAGACCGGCCTGGACGTTGTCGAAGGCATGCAGTTCGACCGCGGCTACATCTCTCCCTATATGATCACCGACAATGAGAAGATGGAAGCCGTCATCGACGATCCCTATATCCTCATCACCGACAAGAAGATCTCCGTCATCCAGGAGATCCTGCCCCTGCTGGAGCAGCTCGTCAAGACCGGCAAGAAGCTGGTCATCATCGCTGAGGACGTCGAGGGCGACGCCCTGGCCACCCTGCTGGTCAACCGTCTGCGCGGCAACTTCACCTGCGTCTGCGTCAAGGCCCCCGGCTTCGGCGACCGCCGCAAGGAAATGCTGCGGGA
>CAMGPO010000145.1 GCA_946060825.1 uncultured Clostridia bacterium
GGCGGGGTATTTTATTTTTATTAAAATATAAAACAAATATTGACTTTAACAAAATTAAAGTATATAATCAACAATGTGAAAAGGAGGTGGCCCCATGGCCATTGAACTGGTACCCGAGTGGATGGCGAATCTGGAGGACGAGGACGTGGTATTCATCAAGCGGTTCCTGCTGGCCTCCGGCTCGCTGAAGGAGATCGCGCGGCAGTACGACGTGACCTACCCGACCGTCCGCCTGCGGCTGGACCGGCTGATTCAGAAGATCCAGCTCAGCGAAAACGTGGAGAGCGACCCCTACATCGCCCTCATCAAGCGGCTGGCCGTCAACGAGAAGCTGGACTTCGACACGGCCAAGATCCTGATTACCGAGTACAAAAAGCGAAAGGAGCATGACATATGACTGGTATTCCTGCCCTCATCCTACTGGCCCTGATGCTGGCCACGCTGGCCGGTCTGATTGCGCTGCAGATCTACCTGTCCCGCCGGGAGGGCGTCTGGCCGGGCCTGATTTTACCGATTCTTTCCCTGCTGGTCTCCATTCTGATGGTGCTGTACATGGCTGTTCCGACAGACGCCACGGTCTGGGAGGCTGTCTCTGCGGTCGGCGGCACATTCCTTGTGGGCAATATCCCGACAGTGATCTACCTGCTCATCTACTTTGCCTGCCGGGAAACACAGAAGCGCCGGCGGCTGCTGGAAAAAATGAACATTCAGGATCTGGACGGCTGACGTTCCGAATCCCCATCCCGCCGGGATGGGGATTTTTCCGCTTTACAGCCGCCGGTTTGGGCGATATAATATGGTGAAATCCGCCGGTTCTCCGGCACAAGGAGCGCTTTTTCCCATGACCCATTCCGCTTTTTTCCGCCCATGAAGCGGGCGATTTCCTTTCTGCTGGCCGCCCTCTGCTTCATTTACTACCTCTGGATCGGCCTGAACAACGACTTCGGCCTGTCCCTCCTGCCCGTCTGGCTGGTTTTGGCCCTCCTGTTTCTGGTGCTGGGTCTGGCAGGGCCGCTGCGGCTGCCCAAGCGGCTTCGCAGGTGGCTCCGGGCCGGTCTCGCCGTCCTGCTGGCCCTGTTCCTCACCGTCGAGGGCTTCATCCTCAGCGGCATGACCCGCCGGTGTGAGGACGGCCTCGACTGCCTGATCGTCCTCGGGGCGGCCCTGCAGGGCGACGGCCCCTCGGTGTCTTTGGAGGGCCGTCTGGAAGCGGCTCTGGACTACCTCGAACGAAATCCGGAAACAGCGGTCATCGTCTCCGGCGGCCAGGGCGTCTCCGAGGTCATGAGCGAGGCCCGCTGCATGGCCAACTGGCTGACAGAACGGGGCGTTGACCCGGCCCGCATTCGCATGGAGGAACAGTCCACCAGCACCGCCGAGAACCTGCGCTACAGCCTCGCCCTGCTGGGCGAATCGGAGCGACGCATCGGCGTCATCACCAGCAACTTCCACGTATTCCGCGCCCTGGGCATCGCCCGCCGTCTGGCCGGAGACAATTTGGAGTTCAGCGGCCTCGCGGCAGACTTCCCGCCCCGGCTGCTGCCCCACTACCTCATGCGGGAATTCTGCTCCGTCTGCGCGGACACGCTGCGGGGCAATCTGCGCTGGCTCTGAGCAGCCGCGCCAAGGAGAGAGACTATGATCGGACTTGGAACCATTCTGAACGTGGGTGGCATCCTGCTTGGCGGCGTCGCCGGAATGCTCTTCGGCAAGGGACTGCCGAAGCGGTTTCAGGAGACGCTGATGCGCGCCGTCGCCCTGTGTGTGCTGTTTCTCGGCGTGGGCGGCTGCCTGCAGGAGATGCTCGCCATCGTCGACGGCAGCCTCGAGAGCGGCGGGACCATGATGATGATCGGCTCCTTCGCCATTGGCGCCATCCTCGGCGAGCTGCTGGACCTGGAGGGCAAGATGGAGCGCTTCGGCGAGTGGCTCAAGCGCAAGACGAAGAGCGACGGCGACGCCACCTTCGTGGACGGCTTCGTGACCGCCTCCCTGACGGTCTGCATCGGGGCCATGGCCGTCGTCGGCGCGATTCAGGACGGCATCCGGGGCGACTACTCGGTGCTGCTGGCCAAGGCCATCCTCGACCTCATCATTGTGATGATCCTGACTGCCTCCATGGGCAAGGGCTGCATCTTCTCGGCCATCCCCGTGGGCCTCTTTCAAGGGGCCGTCACCCTCCTGGCCCGGCAGCTCGAGCCGCTGATGACGGAGCCCGCTTTATCGAACCTGTCCCTGACCGGTTCGATGCTGATTTTCTGTGTAGGAGTGAACTCCATATGGGGAAAGAAATTCAAGGTTGCCAATCTGCTGCCCACGATCTTCGTGGCGATGGCCTGGGGCATTCTGGCGAAATAGGAACCATCCGCTGCGCCTCTCTGGCTGACCTCGAAGCAGTAACAGCCCTGGAGGCCACCTGCTTTCCGGCGGCCGAAGCGGCCACCGAAGAAAGCCTGCGGCAGCGGCTTCAAACTTACCCGCGCCACTTCTGGGTGCTGGAACGGGAGGGCCGCATTATCGCCATGCTGGGCGGCATGGTCACGGACGAACCTGACCTGCAGGACGAGATGTATGAGGACGCCGCCCTCCACCGGGAGGACGGCGCCTGGCAGATGATCTTCGGCGTGGACACGCACCCGGACTTCCGGCGGCAGGGCTGCGCCGGACGGCTGCTGCGCCACGCCATCGCCGAGGCCCGGCGCGAGCACCGGCGGGGACTGGTGCTGACCTGCAAGGAGGGGCTGCTGTCCTTCTACGGCAGCTTCGACTTTGAGAACGAAGGCGTCTCCGGCTCCGTCCACGGCGGTGCAGTCTGGTATCAGATGCGCCTGAGCCTGAATGCGGAAACAGAGGAACATCCATGAACGACAAGATCCAACTCTTTGAGCAGACCCCGATCCCAAAAGCCGTGGCCAAACTGGCGATCCCGACAATCCTCAGCTCTCTGGTTATGGTGCTCTACAATCTGGCCGACACCTATTTCGTCGGCATGGTCAACGACCCGGTGCAGAACGCCGCCGTCACCCTGGCCGCCCCGGTGCTGCTGGCCTTCAACGCCGTCAACAACCTCTTCGGCGTGGGCAGCTCCAGCATGATGAGCCGCGCACTCGGCCGAAAGGACTATGAAACGGTCTACCGCAGCTCTGCCTTCGGCTTTTACTGCGCCCTCACCTGCGGCGTCCTCTTCTCCCTGCTCTGCACCGTGTTCCGCCTGCCGCTGCTTGATCTGCTGGGCGCTGACGCCGTGACGGCGGAAGCCACCGCCGCCTACCTCCGCTGGACCGTCACCTGCGGAGCCGCCCCAGCCATCCTCAACGTAGTTCTGGCCTATCTGGTCCGGGCCGAGGGTTCGTCCCTCCACGCCAGCATCGGTACCATGAGCGGCTGCCTGCTGAACATCGTCCTCGACCCTATCTTCATTCTGCCCTGGGGCCTTGATCTGGGCGCGGCCGGGGCCGGTCTGGCCACCTTCCTCTCCAACTGCGTGGCCTGCCTCTATTTCTTCGTCCTGCTCTTTGTCCGCCGGGGCAATACCTTTGTCTGCATCCGCCCCGGCAAATTCAGCCTGCGACGTACCATTGTTCTTGGCGTCTGCGGCGTAGGCATCCCGGCAGCCATCCAGAACCTGCTGAACGTGACGGGCATGACCATCCTCAACAACTTCACCTCCGGATTTGGCGCCGACGCCGTGGCCGCCATGGGCATCTCCCAGAAGATCAGCATGATCCCCATGTATATCGCCATGGGCCTGTCCCAGGGCATCATGCCCCTGGTCAGCTACAACTTTTCCAGCGGCAACGTCCGCCGCATGAAGGACACGATCTTTTTCGCAGCCCGGGCTGCCCTCACCTTCCTCGTCGCCGTTTCCGCCCTTTACTACATCTTCTCCGGCAATCTGATTGCCCTGTTCATGGAGAATGAGACGATCATCGCTTACGGGACGCGGTTCCTGCGGGGCTTCTGTCTGAGTACGCCCTTCCTTTGCATGGACTTCCTGGCCGTCGGCGTATTCCAGGCCGTCGGCATGGGCCGTGAGGCGCTGATCTTTGCCGTTCTGCGCAAGGTTGTGCTGGAAATCCCGGCCCTCTTCCTGCTGAACCGGCTTTTCCCGCTCTACGGTCTGGCCTATGCCCAGTGCTCCGCCGAGGTGGTGCTGGCTGCTGCTGCTGTAATCGTCCTGGCCCGGCTGTTCCGCCGGCTGGAGAAAAACGGCAGGAATCGTCTGTAACTAAGTCCGCCATTCCGGGCCTTCTCTGCCTTTCCGTGCAAATTGGACAGAGGGGGCCCGTTTTTTCGTGACACCTTCCAAATTTCAAAAATTTCTTTGTGCAACCATCCAAAAAGTTTCAGTTTCATCTCTAAATATTGTTTTTTTATTTACAATTTCTTTATAATTTGCTA
>CAMGPO010000146.1 GCA_946060825.1 uncultured Clostridia bacterium
TATGTAGGACTCATTTCTGATTGAACGCCTCGTCATCAAAGTTAATGATGACGTGGTACTGCATTTCCTCCCCCGCCTGGATTTTCTCCGTCACCTGCTGGCGCAGCTCTGCACGCCGGTTTTTAATGTCATAGGGCACCACCATATCGAAGATCAGGTTCGTGTGACGGGCGCCGGCCACCATGCGGAAGTCGTGAATGGTGATACGGGAATCGATCTCTCCCACGGAGGCTGCAACCTTTGCCTTCATCTGGTTCAGGGTCTCGTTGTCCGTTACCACCGGATCATAGTGGATCGTCAGGCAGACGTTGTACTTTCTCATGCAGGCCCGTTCCAGCTCGTCGATGACCTCGTGGGCGTCCAGCACATCGGTGCGGGCGTCGATCTCGGCGTGAACCGAGGCGAACTGCCGGCCGGGGCCGTAGTCATGGATCATCAGGTCGTGGACGCCCAGAACCATGGGGTGATCCATCAGCTCGCCCGTAATCTTTCCCACCAAGGTCTCATCGGGAGCCGCGCCCAGCAGGGGGTCCAGGGTGTCCTTGGCGATCATCACGCCGGAATAGAGGATGAACAGCGCCACCACCAGGCCCATATAGCCATCGATCTTCAGGCCCGTCAGCTTGCCCACGATACAGGAGATCAGAACGGCCGTGGTGGAAATCACGTCATTTCGGCTGTCGGCTCCCGTAGCGATCAGGGTGGTGGAATCAATCTTCTTACCGAGGCGGGTGTTGAACGCCATCATCCAGAGTTTGACCAGGATCGAAAGCACCAGGACGATCACCAGAGCGGCGGAGAACTCCACAGCCTCCGGATGGAGGATTTTCTCCACGGAGCTTTTGCCCAGCTCCAAACCAATAACGAGAATCAGAACCGCCACGATCAGACCGGAAAAATATTCCATTCGCGCATGGCCGTAGGGATGCTCCTCGTCGGCCGGCTTGGAGGCCATGCGGAAGCCCAGCAGTGTGACGATGGAGCCGGAAGCGTCGGACAGGTTGTTGACGGCGTCTGCCGTGATGGAGACAGAACCGGACAGCGTACCGATGATCAGCTTGGCGGCAAACAGCAGCAGATTGCAGAAAATTCCGACACCGCCGCTCAAATTGCCGTAGGCCGTACGAACTGCCGGATCCTCCACATTCTCATGATTTTTGACAAACAGTTTCAATAGCAGTCCACTCATGAAAGTCACCTCGTCCCGTCATTATACCGGATTCATCCTGCGATTGCAACGTCTTTTTTGGGGCGATATGCACAGAAATGCGGCGTTTTGGGAAACAATCTTCCAAAACGCCGCGTTATCTTATGTCGTCATCTTCTCCTGCTTGACCTTGTGGTCGATGATATGGCGGGAGGCCAGCTCTGCCCGGACCTCGTCCACAGTGATGCCCAGTTCGGCCATCAGCACCAACACGTGGTAGCTGAGGTCAGCAATCTCATAGATCGTCTCCTTTTTGTCCTCGGCCTTGCCGGCGATGATGACCTCCGTAGATTCCTCGCCCACCTTTTTCAAAATTTTATCCAGGCCCTTCTGGAAGAGGTAGGTCGTGTAAGAACCCTCCGGCAGCTTGGCCTTCCGGTCAAGCAGCAGGTCATAGAGGCCCTGGAGAGAGAACGGCTCCGGCTCTTCGCTCCGCCAGATCGGGTTGTGGAAGCAGCTCTCGGCCCCCGTATGACAAGCCGGGCCGTCCTTGCGGACTCTCACGGTCAGTGCATCGCCATCGCAGTCGGCGGTGATGGAGACGATGTGCTGGACGTTGCCACTGGTCTCGCCCTTGCGCCAAAACTCCTGCCGGGAACGGCTCCAGAAGCAGGTCCTCCCCTCCTCCATGGAGATGCGCAGACTCTCCCGATTCATATAGGCCAGGGTAAGCACCTCGCCGGTCTCCACATCGGTGACAATGGCGGGAATCAGACCCTTTTCATCAAATTTCAGTTCGTCGATGTTCATAGCGTTCCTTTCTATCCGAGGCGGGCAGGGATTCCCTTTTCCCGCAGAAGCCGTTTGAGGGCGTCGATGCGTACCTCGCCGAAGTGGAAAATCGAGGCAGCCAGGCCCGCGTCCACGCCGGGCAAGGTTTGAAACAGGGTGACAAAGTCCTCCATGCAGCCGGCCCCGCCTGAGGCGATGACCGGCACGGAGACGGCTTTGGTGACAGCCTCCAGCATGGGCAGGTCAAAGCCGCCCTTGACGCCGTCGGTGTCGATGGAGTTGACGACGACCTCTCCGGCCCCCTCGCCGACGCAGCGGCGGATCCACTCGATGGCCTCCATGCCCGTGTCCACCCGGCCACCCTTGGCAAAGACCCGGAACTCGCCGTCCACCCGTTTCACATCGGCGGAGAGGACGACGCACTGGTCGCCGTATCGTTTGGCGGCCTCGCCGACCAGAGCCGGGTTCCGGATGGCCCCGGAGTTGACGCTGACCTTGTCGGCCCCGCACTTGAGTACCCGGTCGAAGTCGTCCAGGGTGTTGATGCCGCCGCCGACGGTCAGAGGGATAAAAACCGTGGATGCTGCCTCCACCAGAATGTCTGTGAAGAGCCTGCGGCCCTCGGCGGAGGCGGTGATGTCGTAGAACACCAGCTCGTCGGCCCCGTTGTCGCTGTAATACCGGGCCAGCTCCACCGGCGAGGAGACGTCCCGCAGTCCGGCAAAGTTGGTGCCCTTGACCACCCGGCCGTCCCGGACGTCCAGGCAGGGAATGATGCGTTTTGTAATCATTGCGCCACCTCGATTGCTTCCCGCAGGTCGACGGCCCCGGTGTACCAGGCCTTGCCGATGATGGCCCCGTAGAGCCCCAGACCGGCCAGCGCCCGGACGTCCTCCAAGGAGGACACGCCGCCGGAGGCGATCAGATCCACCCGGAACCGGGACTGGATCTCCCGGTACAGCGCCCGGTTGGCGCCCCGCATGGCTCCGTCCCGGGAAATATCCGTGCAAATCACGGTGCGGACGCCGAGCTTCTCCAGCCTTTCAAAAAAATCCTCCCAGCGGAGGCCGGAACCCTCCGTCCAGCCCTTGATGGCCACGCAGCCGTCCCGCAGATCCGCGCCGACGGCGATCTTCTCGCCGTACTTGTCCAGGGCCTGCCGGAGCAGCGCCTCGTCGGTGACGGCGGCGGTGCCCAGAATCACGCGGCCTACGCCGCCGGCGAGATAGCGGTCGATGACCTCCATGCTCCGGATGCCGCCGCCGACCTCCACAAAGAGGCCGGACTCCGCGGCCAGACGTCGAACCAATTCCAAATTTGGCGTGCCGCCGCTCTTCGCGCCCTCGAGGTCGACGGTATGGAGATATTTGGCCCCGGCGGCCGCAAAGACCCGGGCCACCCGCAGGGGATCCTCGTCATAGACCGTCATCTGGTTGTAGTCGCCCTGGTAGAGGCGAACGGCCTTGCCGTCATAGAGATCGATGGCCGGGAAAATATTCATGGCGTTGCCTCCCCTTCCGCAAAGGCCCGCAGGATGCCGAGGCCAACCCGGCCGCTCTTCTCCGGGTGGAACTGGCAGCCGAACACATTGCCGAGGCCCACGGCGGCGGTCAGTTCCTCGCCGTAGTCCGTGGTAGCGATCCGGCTGTCCTCGCAGCCCTCGGCAAAAAACGAATGGACAAAATACACGTGGTCGCCCTCCTGCACATGGCGCAGCAGGGGGCTGGGTCTGCAGATGTGGAGGGCGTTCCAGCCGATCTGCGGGATCTTCAGCTCCGGCGGCAGACGGCCCGCCATAGGCACGACGCTGCCCTTCAAAAGGCCAAGACCCTCGTGCTCGCCGTACTCAAAGCTCCGCTCAAAGAGGAGCTGCATCCCGAGGCAGATACCAAGCAGCGGCTTCCCCCGCTCTGCTTCGTCGCAAACAACCTTGGCCAGACCGCTTTTCCGCAGTTTTTGTGCTGCATCACCGAAAGCTCCGACACCGGGCAGAATGACCCGGTCTGCCGCCGCAATGACGGCGGGATCCCCCGTCACCATGGCCTCGGCCCCGATGTGGGCCAGAGACGAGCGGAGGGAAAAGAGGTTGCCCACCCCGTAATCCACGATTGCAATCATCCGAGCATCCCCTTTGTCGATGGAATTTCATCCTTTGCCCGCTCGTCCACCGCCACGGCGGCGGAGAGGGCACGGCCCAGGGCCTTGAACACGCCCTCGATGATGTGGTGGGAGTTGCTTCCGGCAAGCTGACGGACGTGGAGGGTCAGGCCCGCCCGGGAGGCAAAGGCCTGGAGGAACTCCTGGACCAGCTCCGTATCAAAGGTTCCGACCTTCTCCGTCGGAATTTGCAGCTCCGTGCAGAGCATCGGGCGGCCAGAGATGTCAATGGCGCAGAGGCTCAGGGCCACGTCCATGGGCAGGAGCATACTGCCATAGCGGCCGATACCCCGCTTGTCGCCCAG
>CAMGPO010000147.1 GCA_946060825.1 uncultured Clostridia bacterium
GTGACCTCGGCGGCCATGCGGGGGTCGGTGCCGAAGCTCATGCCGCCGCCGTGGACGTTGGGGCAGCTCACGTTGACCTCAATGAGATCCACGTCCGGCGAGGCGTCAGCCTTCGCGCAGCACTCCACATATTCTTCGAGGGAGAAGCCGCTGATGTTGGCAATGATGGGCTGGCGGTAAGTCTCCCGCAGCCGGGGCAGCTCCTCGGAGAGCACCTTGTCGATGCCGGGGTTCTGGAGGCCGACGGCGTTGAGCATCCCGGAGGGCGTCTCGGCGATGCGGGGCGCGGGGTTGCCGAAGCGCGGCTCCCGGGTCGTGCCCTTGACGCTGATGGCTCCGAGACAGTTCAGGTCGTAAAGCTCCGCGAATTCCCTGCCGAAGCCAAAGGTGCCGCTGGCGGGAATGACCGGATTTTGCAGCCGCAGACCGCAAAATGTGATGGACAGGTCTACCACAGCAGTTCCTCCTTTCTGAGGACGGGGCCTTCCTTGCAGATGCGCTTGTGGCCCGTCAGGGTCTCGCAGGTGCAGCCCATGCAGGCCCCGAAGCCGCAGCCCATGCGCTGCTCAAAGCTGAGCTGGCCCGAGGTGGTCGTGGCCTTGCAGACAGCCCGGAGCATCGGCTCGGGGCCGCAGGTGTAGAAGTGGGTGTAGGTCTCCGGCAGGGCGTCGGTCACAAAGCCCTTTACGCCGTAACTGCCGTCGGCGGTGGCCACGGTCACGTCGGCACCGAGGGCGCGGAACTCGTCCCCGAAGAAGATTTCTTCCGCCGTGTTGAAGCCGAGGACGACGGCGGGCCGCTTTCCTTCGGCGATCAGGCGCTTGCAGAGGCCGTAGAGGGGTGGAACACCGACGCCGCCGCCGAGCAGCAGGGGCTTCTCGCCGCTGGCCGTCAGGTCGTAGCCGTTGCCGAGGCCCAGGAGGACGTCGAGGTTCTGGCCCGGAGTCATGCGGGAGAGCTGAGCGGTGCCGCCGCCGACGACCTTATAGACGAGGGTGAGGCGGCCCGGCTCCCAGTCGCAGACCGACAGGGGACGGCGCAGGAATCTGCCCTCCAGGGCGATGTTGACAAACTGGCCTGGGGCTGTGATGGCACTGGTGTCGCCCAGCAGGGTCATGCGCCAGGTCGTTGCGGTCAGGGGCGTGTTGGTTTCAATGGTGAGAATGGCTCGGTTCACAATGTCACCTCCGGTGAATCGTTGCAGATTTTGTCATTCTGAGCGAAGCGAAGAATCTTTTGCAGCCGGTTCCGGGAAGATTCTTCGGCCTGCGGCCTCAGAATGACACTTAAAGGCAGGTGTTGTCTTTCCAGGCGATCTCGCCGCCGCAGACGGTCAGCAGGCAGCGGCCCCGGACCTTCCACCCGGCAAAGGGCGTGGCCTTGCCCAGGGACAGAAATTCGTCCGGGTCGATTGTGTATTCCGTCCCCAGGTCAAAGACGGTGAAGTTGGCCGTTTCCCCGACGGCCAGAGGCGTGCCGATGCCAAAGCGGCGGCAGGGATTGTCGTGGAGCAGGGCGATCAGCCGGGGCAGGGTCAGGATGCCCGGCAGCACCAGCCTCGTGTAGAGGACGGGGAAGGCCGTCTCGATGCCGACGATGCCGTTGAGGCTCCCCAGCAGGCCTCCGGCCTTCTCTTTGGCGCTGTGGGGGGCGTGGTCGGTGGCGATCATGTCGATGGTGCCGTCCCGCAGGCCCTCCAGCAGGGCCTTCCGGTCCTCGGGGGAGCGGAGCGGCGGGTTCATTTTGAAGCGGCCGTCGTCCTCAAGGCAGCCGTCGTCCAGGGTCAGGTAATGGGGGGCCGTCTCGCAGGTCACGTTGACGCCCCGGGCCTTGGCCGTCCGGATCAGGGCCACGCTCTCCTTCGTGGAGATGTGGCAGACATGGTAGGCACAGCCGGTCTCCTCCGCCAGCTTGAGATCCCGGGCGATGGGGCCCCACTCGCTCTCGGAGCAGATGCCCGGCAGGCCGTGGGCGGCGGCGTAGGCACCGTCGTGGATACAGCCGCCGTGGAGCAGGCTGTTGTCCTCACAGTGGGCCACGATCATCTTGCCCAGGGCTTTGGCCTGCACCATGGCGCGGCGCATCATGTCCTCTGACTGGACGCCCCGGCCGTCGTCGGAGAAGCCGACGGCTTCGGGGGCCATGGCGGCAAGGCCGGCCAGCTGTTCTCCCTTCTGCCCAACGGTGATGGCCCCGTAGGGGTGGACGCGGATGGCGGCGTCCCGGCGGATCAGCTCGGTCTGCACCGCGAGATTTCCGGCGGAGTCGGGCACCGGCCTGAGGTTCGGCATGGCGCACACGTCGGTGTAGCCGCCCCGGGCCGCCGCCTGAGAGCCGGTGCGGATCGTCTCCTTATAAGAAAAGCCCGGCTCCCGCAGATGTACGTGGACATCCGCGAAGCCGGGAAAGAGAAAACGGGTACCGTCCCCGCCGGCGACGCAGGCGGGGGTGATGGCGGTGACAATACCTCCGTGGACGGTCACGTCCACAGCGCGGCCATCGGCCAGGCGCAGGGATTTCAGTTCGAGATCCATGGTCGCTCCTTTCACTCCGTCAGGCCGAGAATGGCCACTTCCTTCCTGCCGTCATAGTCTGGCAGGCGCACTTCAATCCGCTCCCGATGGGAGGTGGGGATGTTTTTTCCGACGAAATCCGGCCGGATGGGCAGTTCCCGGTGGCCACGGTCGATGAGGACAGCCAGACGGATGGCCCGGGGACGGCCCGCCGAGATCACCGCGTCCATGGCGGCCCGGATGGTGCGGCCGGTGTAGAGCACGTCGTCCACGAGGATGACGGTCTGGCCGCCGACGTCGAGGCCGAGATCAAGACCGGCGGGGATGCCGCGGTCGGGGAGGTCGTCCCGGAAGGAGGTCACGTCCAGCTCGCCCACGGGGACGGCTTTGCCGGCTACTTTTTCGATGTTGGCCGCGAGCTGCCGGGCGAGGGGAATGCCCCGGCGGCGGATGCCCAGGAGGACAAAGTCGCCGTCGCAGCGCTCGAGGATCTCATGGGCGATGCGCATCAGGGTGCGGTCCATGGCGGCGCCGTCCATGAGAATGGATTTCTGTTGATACATGGCAAATCTCCTTGCAAGAGCAAAACGCCCTGCGGAGACCGCAGGGCGCTCGGGCCAAGAGGGCGCAACCCTCCGGAAAAACGTCATATGCCCTTGCCGGTCTCTCTGTACCGCGCTTAAAGATCGACCCTATTCTATCGGAACGGGCAGGGTTTGTCAAGATGGGCTAACAGAAAAAAATTCGGCGGCCCAAACAATTTGTCAGGCCGCCGAACAGATTCTTGCCATAGGGGTGTGCTTTACAGGCCGTAGGACTGGGCGAGAGCGCGGAAGGCGGGAAGGGCGCGCTCGATGACCGCTGTTTCCACGCAGTAGGCCACCCGAACGTAGCCCGGGGCGCAGAAGTCGTCGCCGGGGACGACGAAAAGTTCATACTGCTTCGCCCGCTCACAGAAGGCCACGGCGTCCGGTTCCGGAGTCTTGACGAAGAGGTAGAAGGCTCCGTCGGGCCGCACACAGGCGTAGCCCATCTCCTGCAGGGCATTGTAGAGCAGATCCCGGTTCCGGGCGTAGACCGACACGTCGGCAGTCATGCCAAGGCACCGGGCCGCCACCTGCTGGAACAGGCTCGGGGCGCAGATATAACCCAGGGCACGTCCCGCCCCGTTGACGGCGGCGTTGACCTCGGCGAAGTCGGGCATCTCCGGGGAGACGGTGATGTAACCGATACGTTCGCCGGGCAGGGACAGGCTCTTGCTGAAGGAGCTGCACACCAGGGTGTCCCGGTAGAGCGCCGGCAGCCAGGGTACCTCGACCCCGTCGTAGACCAGGGCGCGGTAGGGCTCGTCGGAGATCAGGTAGATCGAATGGCCGTACTCGGCCTCCTTTTCCCGCAGGAAGTCAAAGAGCCGCACAAGACCCTCCCGCCGCAGCACCACGCCGGAGGGGTTGTTGGGGGAGTTGAGCAGGACGGCCTTGGTCTTTTCATTGACGGCGGCCTCGATGGCGGCCTGGTCAATCTGAAGGGTGTCCGGATCCGAGGGCACCTCGACGAGGACGCCGCCGGCGGCCTGGGTATAGACCTTGTACTCGGAGAAGTAGGGGGTCAGGGTGATGACCTCCTCGCCGGGCAGGAGCAGCGCCCGCAGGCAGATGGCCAGGCAGGAGCCTGCACCGGAGGCCATGTAGATGGCTTCGGCGGGGACTTCCATGCCGTAGGTGCGGGTCAGGTAGTCCGCCACGGTGTTCCGCACCGCAGGGTCACCGGGAGCCGGGGTGTAGCCGTGGAGCTTCACCGGGTCTTCGTGGGACACCAGATCGAGGATCAGGGACTGGACGGCGGCGGGAGCCGGGACGCTGGGGTTGCCGATGGTGAAGTTGT
>CAMGPO010000148.1 GCA_946060825.1 uncultured Clostridia bacterium
CGCCCTGCTGACGGAAGAGCGCCGGGCCACCGGTATTTTCTCCATTTTGAATATTCGGGAAAACACAGTCATTTCCAGCCTGAAAAAGCACAAGCGCTTCGGCATCTGCCTGAGCGACAAGTCCATGAAGAAGGACACCCAGTGGTCAATCGACGCCATGCGAACCAAGACGCCGACCCAGGAGACCAAGATCCGGAGCCTCTCCGGCGGCAACCAGCAGAAGGTCATTCTTGGCCGCTGGCTGCTGACGGAGCCGGAGGTTCTGCTGCTGGACGAGCCCACCCGTGGCATCGACGTCGGCGCCAAGTACGAGATCTACCAACTCATCATCGACCTGGCCAACAAGGGCAAGACTGTCATCATGGTTTCGTCCGAGATGCCCGAGCTGCTGGGCGTCTGCGACCGGATCCTCGTCATGTCCGGCGGCCGGCTGGCCGGTGAAGTGGATGCCAGAACCACCACCCAGGAGGAAATTATGACCCTGGCTGCGAAATATGTGTAAGGAGGCTGCAACATGGCAAATCCTGTAAAAAATCTGCAGCGCATCAGCGCTGAATACAAGCAGATGGACAAGAAAGACAAGGGCCGCTTCTGGAAGGACGGCATTCTGAACAACGCCCTCTACATCCTGATGGTCATCTTCATCGTCTACACGGCCATCCGGAAGCCCGCCTTCCTGGCCCCCGGCTCCATCATCAACATCATTTCCCTGGCCGCGGCCTCCCTGCCCATCGCCCTGGGCATCGGCGGCTGTATCGTCCTGACCGGCACCGACCTGTCCGCCGGCCGTGTCGTCGGCCTGACCGCCGCCATCTCCGCCGCCCTGCTCCAGAGCGCGGACTGGGGCAACCGGATGTTCCCCAACCTGCCCCAGATCCCGATCATCGCGGTCATTCTGGTCGTCATGGTCGTCGGCGCCATCGTCGGCTGGGTCAACGGCTTCTTCGTGGCCAAGTTCAGCCTGCATCCCTTCATCGTCACCCTGGCCACCCAGCTCATCGTCTACGGCCTCATCCTGCTGTTCTTCATGACGAACGGCAACAACGGCCAGCCGATCTCCGGCCTCGCCCAGAACTATAAGGACTTCGTCACCGGCCCGCTGTTCACCATCGGCAAGACCACCGTGCCCATGTACGTCCTCTATGCCGTCATCATGGTGGCGGTCATGTGGTTCATCTGGAACAAGACCACCTTCGGCAAGAATATGTTCGCCGTCGGCTCCAACGCCGAGGCGGCCAACGTCTCCGGCGTCAACGTGTTCCGCACCACCGTTCTGGTGCACACCCTGGCCGGCCTGATGTACGGCCTGACCGGCTTCATCGAGGCTGCCCGTATCTCCTCCAACACCGCCAACACCGGCCTCAACTATGAGTGCGACGCCATCGCGGCCTGCGTCATCGGCGGCGTCTCCTTCGTCGGTGGCACCGGCAAGATCAGCGGCATCGTCCTGGGCGTGTTCGTCCTGCGTATCATCTTCGTGGCCCTGAACTTCCTGGCCATCGACCAGAATATGCAGTACATTATCAAGGGCCTGATTATCCTGGCGGCCTGCTCCCTGGATATGCGGAAGTATCTGGTTCGCAAGTAAGCGCTGCGAAAAAGGCTGCCTCGTCAATCTGAGGCAGCCTTTTGGCGCGTATGGACAACATCAGGGAGCGTCTCCGTCCTCCGGCTCCGGCAGGGCGTCCGCTTCGGCTTCTTCCGGGGCGTCTGCCTCCTGGGCTTCGGCCCGGCGGGCTGCCTGCGCCTCGGCCTCTTCGGCCTTGCCCTTCTTCCACTCCTTCCAGCCGAGGACGCCGATGAACACGGCGCCGCCGCCGAGGACGGCAATGGCCAGCAGCAGCAGTCCCAGAGAGGGGGCGTCTTCGCCGCCGGCGATATAGCCCTGGACGATCTGGGCGAGCATATAGAGGACAAACAGAACGCCCATCGCCCGGAAGGTCAGTACGGTGTTGGGATTTCTGCGGGTCGGTTCGTTCTTTTTTGGGGACATGGGGATCGCTCCTTCTTGCATATTTTCGATTGTCTGTTATTATATAGGAAAAAAATCAGGCTGTCCACTGGAACCTGAGAATGCGAGGTAGTGTATGAACCAACATTATCTGTTTTCTGCGCCCGGCCGCACGGAGATCAGCGGCAACCATACCGACCATCAGCACGGCTGCGTGCTGGCGGCGGCGGTCAATCTGGAAACCGTGGCCGACGTGACGCTAAACGGCGCCGACGTGATCCGCGTCTGCTCCGAGGGCTACGCCCCGGTGGAGATCGACATCCGGGATCTTTCGATCCGCGAGGCGGAAAAGAACACCACCGCGGCCCTGATCCGCGGCGTGGCCGCGGCCTTTGCGGCCAGGGGCGCTGTGCTCCACGGCTTCGACGCCGCTGTCCGCTCCACGGTTTTGCCCGGCAGCGGCCTCAGCTCCTCCGCCGCCTTCGAGGTGCTCATCGGCACCATCCTGAACGAGCTGTTCTTTGAAAAGAAGCTCTCCGCCGTGGAGATCGCCCAGATCGGCCAGTACGCCGAGAACGTCTACTTCGGCAAGCCCAGCGGCCTGATGGATCAGACCGCCTCCTCCGTCGGAGGCATGGTCTTTATCGACTTTGCCGACCCGGCCAACCCCGTCGTGGAGCGGCTGGACTTCGACTTCTCCGCCGCCGGTCATGCCCTCTGCATCATCGACAGCGGCGCCGACCATGCCAACCTGACCCATGAGTACGCCGCCATCCCCCAGGAGCTGCGGGCCGTCTGCGCCCAGTTCGGCAAGGAAGTCCTGCGGGACATCCCCGAGGCGGAGTTCTTCGCGGCCCTGCCCCGCCTGCGGGGAACGGTGCCCGACCGGGCCATCCTCCGGGCCATCCACGTCTATCAGGAGAACAAGCGGGTGCTCCGGCAGGCCGAGGCCCTGCGGGCCGGCGACTTCGATGCCTTCCTGCGCCTGACGGTCGCGTCCGGCCGCAGCTCCTGGATGTACCTGCAGAACATCACCCCCGCCGGTGAGACGGAGCATCAGGCCGTGGCTGTGGCCCTGGCCCTCTGCGACACCCTGCTGGGCGGCCGGGGCGCCTTCCGCGTCCACGGCGGCGGCTTCGCCGGCACCGTCCAGGCCTTCGTGCCCATGGATCTGCTGGAGCAGTTCAAGAGCGGCATCGAGGCCGTCCTGGGCGAGGGAAGCTGCCATGTCCTGTCCATCCGTCCCGAGGGCGGCATCCGCGTGAAGTGAGGAATTCAATATGACCGAAATCTATCTCTCCGCCCTGGTGCGCTACGGTCTGGACACGGGGCTGATCGAGGACTGCGACAAGACCTATGTGACCAACCGTCTGCTGGAAATCCTGAAGCTGGACGCCTTTGCGGCCCCGGAGGCCGTGCCGTCCCTGCCGCTGGAGGAGATCCTCGGCGGCCTGCTGGACGACGCGGTGGAGCGCGGCATCTGCGGCGGCGACATCACCAGCCGCGACCTCTTCGATACGAAGCTGATGGGGGCCCTGACGCCCATGCCCCATGAGGTTCGGGCGAAATTCGCCGCCCTCTACGCCGAAAGCCCGGAGAAGGCCACGGACTGGTACTACAAGTTCTCCCAGGACACCGACTACATCCGCCGCTACCGCATCCGGAAGGATATGCGCTGGAAGACGGCCACGGAGTACGGCGACCTGGACATCACCATCAACCTCTCCAAGCCGGAGAAGGATCCCAAGGCCATCGCCGCCGCCAAGGCTGCGCCTCAGACCGGCTACCCCAAGTGCCTGCTCTGCCCGGAGAACGAGGGCTACGCCGGACGGATGAACCATCCCGCCCGGCAGAACCACCGCATTATCCCTCTGCGCATCGGCGGCTGCGACTGGTTCCTGCAGTACAGCCCCTATGTCTACTACAACGAGCACTGCATCGTCTTCAACGGCACTCACACGCCCATGGTCATCGACCGGGCGGCCTTCACCAAGCTGCTGGAATTCGTGACCATCTTCCCTCACTACTTCATCGGCAGTAATGCCGACCTGCCCATCGTCGGCGGCAGCATCCTGAGCCATGAGCACTTCCAGGGCGGCCATTACTGCTTCGCCATGGAAAAGGCCCCGGTGGAGACGGAGATCTCCTTCCGTGGCTTCGAGGATATCCGGGCCGGCATCGTCAAGTGGCCCATGAGCGTCCTGCGGCTGGACGGCCCCGACCCCGAACGGCTCTGCGACCTGGCGGACAAAATTCTGAAGTCCTGGCGGGCCTACACCGATGAGAGCGCCTTCCTCTTCGCGGAAACCGGCGGCGTGCCCCACAGCACGATCACGCCCATCGCCCGCCGGCGGGGCACGGACTACGAGCTGGATCTGGTGCTGCGCAACAACATCACCACGGAGGAGCATCCCCTCGGCGTCGGCCATCCTCACGCG
>CAMGPO010000149.1 GCA_946060825.1 uncultured Clostridia bacterium
TGCTGCTCGGCATGGCCACGGGTCTCGGCCCCGGCATCTCGGTCCAGGACATCGGCCTCACCGGCCTGACCGACGCCGACGGATTGGCCGTAGGCCGTCCCTCAGGCTTTGTGGGCCGGGTCATGGAAAACCTGCTGGCCGGCGAGGCCACCATCGAGGATGCCCGGCTCTATGACTACATGCGCGCCCTCTGGGACAGCGAAGGCATCTTCATCGAGCCCAGCTCCTGCGCCGCCTACGCCGCCCCGGAGGCCCTCTTCTCCACGGAGACGGGCCGGGCCTGGCTGGACGCCCAGGGCCTCACGCCCCATCTCGACCAGGCCACCCACATCGTCTGGTCCACCGGCGGCCGCCTGGTGCCCCAGGACGTCCGGGAGAAGTACCGCAATACCCATCTCTGACCAGAACCACATACCATTGTCATTCTGAGGCCGCAGGCCGAAGAATCTTCCGCAACCGGCTCCGAGTCATTCTGAGGCCGCAGGCCGAAGAATCTTCCGCAACCGGCTCAGAATGACAAATGACACCTACCAATCAGCACTGCAAGGGCGGCCCTGGGCGGCCGCCCTGCTTTTCCGCCTTAATCAATTCTTAAATTCCTCCGGTCTTTCTTCTTAATCGAATTTCCGGTAGACTGTTCCCAGAGAGGTGAAGGAAATGTACAATATCCTGATTTGCGACGACGACCGCGATATCGTCCGGGCTCTGCGGATCTATCTCTCCACGGGCGACTATCGGATCTTTGAAGCCTACACCGGCCGGGAGGCCATCGATCTGGTGCACCGGGAGGACATCCAGCTCATCCTGATGGATATCATGATGCCGGAGCTGGACGGCATCTCCGCCACGGAGAAGCTCCGGGAGGAGACCAACGTCCCGATCATTCTGCTGACCGCCAAGAGCGAGAGCAGCGACAAGGTCCTCGGCCTCACCGTCGGCGCGGACGACTACATCACCAAGCCCTTCGACCCGATGGAGGTCCTGGCCAGGGTGCGCTCCCAGCTCCGGCGCTATACCATGCTGGGCGGGGCGGCGGCCAAGCCCGCCGTCCTCAAGCTCGGCGGCATCGCCCTCGACGACGAGACGAAGCAGGTCACGCTCGACGGCGAGCCGGTTAGCCTGACCCCCATCGAGTACGACATCCTCAAGTTCCTGCTGGAGCACCCCGGCAAGGTCTATTCCTCCAAGGAGCTGTACTGGGCCGTCTGGGGCGAAAGCCCGCTGGGCAGCGAGGGCGTCGTGGCCGTCCACATCCGTCACCTCCGGGAAAAACTGGAAATCACGCCCTCGGAGCCGCGCTACCTCAAGGTGGTCTGGGGCCGGGGCTATAAACTGGAGGAAAAGCCATGAAAACGAAACTGATCCACAAGCTCTGGGCAAAGATTCTGGCCCTCGTCCTGCTGGCGGCGTCCGCCCTGGCCCTGGTCGCCTCTGGCTTCGGCGTCGTCTGCTGCATCGAGTACGGTATCTACCAGGGCCGGAGCTTCTATGAGTCCTACCTCTGCGACAATGATGCAACCGATCTGACCTGGAATGCGGCCGACACCTACTGGTATCAGGGGAAGGAGGAAGCCCAGAAGCTGCTTGACCGCTGGAGCGGCCAGACCAACGCCTACGTCCGTATTGTGGACTCCGTCACCGGCGATGTCATCGCCGCCTCGTCCATTCCCGACGCCGTGCGGGAGCGCGGTCTGGACCAAATGGATTACTACCGCGGCGCCGACGGCTTTGCCGAAACCTATGTCTATGACTACTGGTCCCATGAAGGCGCCGCGCCGGATGTGGACGGAGACTTCTCCATCATTCTCGCCGTGGCCGCCCCGCTGAAGGATCTGGTCTTCGACGGCTTCTACACCGACAGCCTGAACTTTGCGCGGCTCCAGAATCTGGCCTATCCCCTGCTGCCCATCGCCGCCGGGAGCGCCCTGCTGCTGCTGGCCCTGTTCAGCTTCCTGCTCTGCGCCGCCGGCCACCGGGCCGGAACCGACGAGATCGTCCTGAATCCCGTGGACAAGGTGCCCCTCGACCTCTATGCCGCCGTCTGCGTGGGCGTCTGGGTACTGGGTCTCGCCTTTGGCGACAGCCTCGGCGACGCCGTCATGTTCCTGATCGGCATCGCCGCCGGTCTGATCCTGACCATCGCCTTCCTGCTCTCCTTTGCCGCCCGCTGCAAGGCCGGGGGCGTCTGGAAGAACACGGTGATCTGGCGGCTCTGGAAGCTGTTCGTCCGGGCCTGCAGGGCCGTGGGCCGCGTCCTGCGGAAGGGCTACGGCGCTCTGCCGATGATCTGGAAGGCCGTCCTCGTCATCCTCGCCGTCTGCTTCATCGAGGTCATTCTGCTGGCCGGCTCCATGAGCAGCTCCGGCTTCTGGTTCCTGCTCTTCGTCCTCTTCAACATCGCCCTCTTCCTGGTCGCCTGCTTCGGCGTCTGGCAGATGACGATGCTCAAGAAGGCCGGCAAGGCCCTGGCCTCCGGCGACTTCGACTACAAGCTGGACACCTCGAAGATGTACTGGGAGTTCCGCAGCCACGGCGAAAACCTCAACTCCATCGCCACCGGCATGGCCATCGCCGTCAATCAGAAGATGAAGTCGGAGCGGCTCAAGACCGAGCTGATCACCAACGTCTCCCACGACATCAAGACACCCCTGACCTCCATCGTCAGCTATGTGGACCTGCTGCGGCGGCCCGAAAGCACGGAGGCGGAACGGGCGGAGTACCTCGAGGTGCTGGCCCGCCAGTCCGCCCGGCTCAAGAAGCTGACGGAGGATCTGGTGGAGGCCTCCAAGGCGTCCACGGGCAACATTCAGGTGAATCTGGTGCCCACCAGCGTCGAGGAAATTGTCAATCAGGCCGTTGCCGAGTACGCCGAGCGGCTGGAAGCGGGACGGCTCGAGCCGATCGTCCACCTGAGCGACCGCTCCCTCTCGGCCCTGGCCGACGGACGGCTGCTCTGGCGGGTGCTCGACAACCTGCTGAACAACGTGGGCAAGTACGCCCTGGCCGGCACCCGGGTCTACCTCGACGCGAAAGCCGAGGGGGAAACCGTGGTCATCTCGGTGAAGAACGTCTCCCGGGATCCTCTGAACGTCAGCGAGGAGGAGCTGATGGAGCGCTTCGTCCGGGGCGACGCCTCCCGTACCACCGAGGGCAGCGGCCTTGGCCTGAACATCGCCAAGAGCCTGACGGAGCTGCAGAAGGGAACCTTCCGCATCACCATCGACGGCGACCTCTTCAAGGCCGAAATCACCCTCAGCCGCGCATAATTTCCAAGGCCCCGGAGCCGCACCAGCGGCCCGGGGCCTTTTGGGTGTGACGAGGCGCTGCGCTGCCGGTGGCAGATGCAGCAGCGCCGAGGAAAGGTCGTCGCGCCCTACTAAAGCCTCCCTTGTCAAAGGGAGGTGGCCGAGCGAAGCGAGGTCGGAGGGATTCCCGATGATTGCCAACGGCTCAATAGACGAGAATCCCCCAGTCACCCTTCGGGTGACAGCCCCCTTTGACAAGGGGGCCTTTTCCGTTAGGAAACCTTTTCCGTTCATTGAGCTGCGGCAGTTTTTTGATGCACCGGCGCAAAGTTTCCAGAATATTCACATCTCTTTGTCAAAAACTGTGTATGATATCCTCGTGAGAAAAGAGGATGCGGTATGGCAAGAGACCCCTATGAGGTCCTCGGTGTGCCCCACGGCGCGTCGGAGGACGAGATCAAAGCTGCATACAGACGGCTGGCCAAGAAGTACCACCCCGACCTGAACCCCGGCGACCAGGAGGCCGCCCGGAAGATGAACGAGGTCAACGCAGCCTACGACCAGCTCAAGAATCCGGATTCCTACGCCCGCCAGCAGCAGGCCGAGGAGGCTGCCCGGCAGCAGGCCTATCAGAACGCGGGAGATCCCTTTGCGGGCTTCTACGGGAATTTTTACGGGCAGACGGACAACAGCGGTCAGGACAGCTATTACTACTACTCCGGCGACGATTCCGGCCAGCAGCCCCACCGCAGCTATCACCGCCCCTTCCGGCTGTTCCGGCTCATCATTCTGTTTATGCTGCTCTCGAATCTGCTGTCCATGTGCAGCTCCCGCCGGTTCTACTATTACTATCCCAGCTATGGAAACTATTACGGCTACGAGGACTACGGCGGCGCCGCTCCGTCCCACGGAGCCGATGACTACTACTACGGCGGATCGCCGGAAAACGGATAAAAAGGAGTGCGACCGTTATGTCGAAAACCATCGGTATTGATCTTGGAACCACCAATTCCTGCGTGGCTGTGATGGAGGGCGGCGAACCCGTCGTCATTCCCAACGCCGAGGGCGGCCGGACAACTCCGTCGGTGGTGGCCTTCTCCAAGACCGGCGAGCGCATGGTGGGCCAGAT
>CAMGPO010000150.1 GCA_946060825.1 uncultured Clostridia bacterium
ACCAGTAGACGGGCTTCAGGCCCTTGTAGATGTAGCCCTTCTTGTACATCTCGCCGAAGACCTTGACCTCCTCGGCCTCGAAGCCCTTGTTCATGGTCTTATAGGGATGCTCCCAGTCGCCGACGACGCCCATCCGCTTGAAACCGGCCATCTGCCGGTCGATGTAGTTCTGGGCAAAGTCGTGGCAGGCGCTGCGGAACTCGGGGACGGGCATGGCCTTGTGGTTGAGCTTGTTCTTCTTGATGATGGCGGACTCGATGGGCATGCCGTGGTTGTCCCAGCCGGGGATATAGGGGGTATAGTAGCCCCGCATGGCATAGCTGCGGACGATGAAGTCCTTCAGGGCCTTATTCAGGGCGTGGCCCATGTGGATGTCGCCGTTGGAGAAGGGAGGGCCGTCGTGGAGGGAGAAGAGGGGCTTGCCCTCGTTCTTCTTCAGCAGCTCATTGTAGAGATCCAGCTCTTCCCAATGCCTGAGCATATCCGGCTCGCGCTTGGGGAGGCCAGCCCGCATGGGAAAATCTGTCTTGGGCAGATTGACCGTCTTGTTGAAATCCATTTGTTCTATTTCCTCCATTTGATGGTTTTTCACAAAAATCGAAAAAGACGCTCCTTGCCTCCTCAAGAGACAAAGAACGTCTGTTCTCTGCGGTACCACTCTTGTTGCCGGAGAATGCTCCGGCCCCTCATGCGGCCGGTAACGGGGCCATCCGTCCCGGCTTACTGTCCCTTCAGCCGGGCTGCTCCGCGGTGATTTTCCTCCCGTTCCCCTGCCGCCTCGCACCCGCCGGCGGCTCTCTGAAAGGGGCTGACGGAACTACTTGTCCGCTTCCTCGCCTGTTTTGCACAATCAATCAGTTGGAGAAGGAGTAATCCTTTCCGAACTGCAGGTCCTCAAACCGCACGCCGGAATTCCGTCCCTTGGACGGGTCCTCTGCTGCAATCTCCTGCACCGCGCTGCCAATCCGGGCGGCCAGGTCCTCTTCGGCAGATTCCGCCTTCCGCTTCGGCTCCTGTGCCGGGGGCGGCACGGGTTCCGCCGCGGCAGGCGCGCTCAGCTGGCGCAGCGCCTCCAGTTGGCTCAGGTGCTTCTGCACGTCCAGCTCCACAGCGGCAATAAAGGCCTGCGCCGTGGCTCTGGCCTGCGAGAGACGCTGCTGCTCGACGGCAAAGTCCTGCTCAAGGCTGCTGGCCTTGCCCTGGACCGAGGCTTCGGCCTCATTGAGAATGGCGGCAGCTTTCTTCTGGGCGTCGGCAATGATGGCCTCGGAGGTCTGCTGGGCGGCCATCAGGGCTTTCTTCATTGTAAGCTCCTGGGACCGGTACTCCTCCAACTTCTCCACCAGAATCCGCAGCTTGCTCTTCAGCACAGAGTTTTCCTTGTAAAGCGTAATGTAATCCTGGGTCAGCGGTTCGAGAAACTCGTCGACCATCTGCATATCATAGCCGCCGAATATGGCCTTGTCAAAGGTTTTTTCCTGCAGCTCCTTCGGTGTGAACATCGTAGCGCTCCTTTCCCTTCGAGGCTGGCGGACGGATCAGAAGTACACGCCGCTGTTCTCGATCTCTTCCATCAGATCCCCAACGATATCGACGTTATAGGGAGTGATGATGTATGTACTCGTGGCAACCTTCTTAATCTTCCCATCGAGGGCATAGGCGCAGCCGGACAGGAAATCAACCAGGCGGCGGGCAGTGTCCTTGTTGGTGGACTCCAGATTCAGAACCACGGCGCATTTGTTGCGCAGATGATCAGCGACCTCAGAGACCTCATCATAGCGGTCGGGCTTGACCAGCATGACCTGCAGGTTGCTGCTGGTGTGCAGATTGACGATGTTGCTGGCAGACGATGCGGGACGGGACGCGGGTCTGGAAGCAGCGGCGGAGGCGGTGCGCTCCTGGCGGGCAGGACGGGCAGCACGGGCCGGCCGTTCTTCTTCTTCCGGCTCTTCCTCCTCTTCTTCCTCGTCGAGGCCGTCTTCGTATTCGTCGTCGAAGTCGTCCTCGTCCTCGGCGTAGGGGCGAGCCAACTTCTTCAGTTCATCCATAAATCCCATTTTGTGTTTCCTCCCGTGATCTCATGATCTATCTGTATTTTTCTTATTTGTTGTAGTGCCGGGCGCCAAAAATGGCGGTGCCGATACGGACCATGGTACTGCCTTCGGCAATGGCGTCCTCATAATCGTCGCTCATGCCCATGGACAGGCACACCATAGTGACATTATCGTATTTTTTTCGATCTATGTCAACAAAAAGGTTTGCCATTTGCGCAAAATATTTCCGATTATCGCCCGGATTTTGGCTGATGGGAGGAATTGCCATCAATCCGCGCAGGTGAACGCCGGGGAAATCGGCCATATGGGCCGCCGTTTCCATGGCGCCCTCCGGAGAATAGCCGGATTTGGAGGCCTCGGCACCGATGTTGACCTCCAGCAGGATGTCCTGGACGATCCCCTTTTTCCTGGCCTCCTTGTCGATGGCGGCCAGAAGCTCCGGCCGGTCGACCGATTGGATCAGGTCCACCGCGCCCACAACCTTGTTGACCTTATTGGTCTGAAGGTGGCCGATGAAATGGACGGGCTTGCCGGTGTAGGCACCCTTGGGCTGCTTCTCCGTCAGCTCCTGGACGCGGTTCTCGCCGCAGCAGTCCACACCGCCCCGGACTGCCTCCTGCACCCGCTCGGCGTCGTTCATCTTGGAGGCGGCGCAGAGCTGGATTTCCTTCGGATCCCGGCCGGCTGCCAGAGCCGCCGCGTCCATTCTGGCACGAATTTGTTCAATGTTCTCTCTGATGCTGTTCATGGATTTACTACCTTTCCGTCGTACAGATTGTTTCCTAAAATGATCTCGTCGCCGGGCCAGAGATTGGCCGTGCTGGACTGATCCAGCCTGACGACGCAGTTGTCACCCATCTCACAGAGCAGTTCTACCGGCTTCCACCGGGCCACCGCCCCCTCGAGGATATAGACGCCGGTCTGCCCGGTCTCATCCGTCTGCAGGGCGTCCTTCGGCACCCGCAAGCCCGTGTCGGCCCGGAAGATCACCGTGGCGGTCTGCCGGCGCAGGGCCGTGACGTGCTGCAGATAGCTGCCACCGGTCAGCACCAGCAGGCAGCGGCCGTCCTCGCTCCGGTCGATCCGGAGAATCCGCATCCGGATCTCCGGACAGGCATCCCGGGCCAGGGACAGCGTTACCCAGTCGTCCTCCGCCGCCTCCCCGAGCTGCGTCTCGTCCACGGCGGCCACAAAATACCACTGGGCCGAGCGGACCAGCCTGCCGTAGACCTGACCGGAGACGGCCTCCGCCGCCCCGTCCAGGGCGTCATAGTCGGAGAGCGTCATAGTCTCCAGCCGTTCCGGGGTCAGAACGGCCTCATAGCCGTCGGCGGCGCCGGAAAACCAGCCCGGCGTCGCCGACGTCAGAGCCTGTCCCCCGCCGCCCTGGGCCGTCAAGGCGGCCAATTCCTGCTCCAGGGTCTGCCGCTCCGCATCCAGAGCCTCCAGAGCGGCTTCATCGGCCTCACTCCGGAGAATCAGCCCCTTCAGCTCCGTCCCCAGAGCTTCGGCGTCCTCGCTGCGCCCCCGGGCTCCGGCTGCCGCGTAGTCCTTTAGCAGGCCGGCGATCCGGCTCTCCAGAGCGGCGTCAGAAACAGAGCTGTCGGTGGCAACAGCGAGCTGCCGGATCTGCCGCTGCAGATTGGTGATCCCGGCCTGCCGCTGCCGGGCATCGGCACTGCCGTAGGCTACGGCGATAGTCTGGCCGCTGCCGACCCGCTCTCCCTCGCTCCGCACCGGCACGGTGATTGCGCTGCCGGAGGTGAGAAGCGCCTCGTCCCGCACCACATAGCCGGTGACGGAGGCGGCAGTGTCGGCCTCGTATTCCAGGGCCGTGACCGTGGCCAGCGGGGCAGAGAAATAACCCCAGGCGGCGTAGCCGAAGTAGGCCGCGACGACGGCGGCCAGCACAAACATCAGAATTTTCAGGAATCTGTCGCCCTGTTTCATGGTAGAAAAAAGCTCCTTTGGCGCCCACGCTCCAGGGCCGGCGGACGGTCAGGCCAGCTTCACGGGGACAGACGGCGTGATCGTGGAGACGGCGTGCTTGTAGATCATGCTCTGCTTGCCGTCAGACAGGAGGGTGAGGACGAAGCTGTCGTACCCCAGCACGATACCCCGGATCTGGAATCCGTTCATCAGGAACACCGTCACCTGGATCCTGCTCCGCCGGATCTCCTCCAAAAAACGATCCTGCAGCGTTTCATTGTTTGCCATGGATATTACTTCCTTTCTTTATGTAATATCCATATTCTATCATTGGCCTCTGTCGGAAAAGCGGGAAGGCCGTCAGGATCCCTCCACAAGACGGCAGGCT
>CAMGPO010000151.1 GCA_946060825.1 uncultured Clostridia bacterium
TCAACCGCGTCGGCGGCGGCATCTACACCAAGGCCGCCGACATGGGCGCCGACCTTGTGGGCAAGACTGAGGCCCACATCCCCGAGGACGATCCCCGGAACCCTGCTACGATTGCCGACAATGTGGGCGACAACGTGGGCGACGTGGCCGGCCTCGGCTCCGACCTGCTGGAGAGCTTTGTTGGCTCTATCTCCTCCGGCATTATTCTGGCCTACCATATGTTCCTGCAATCCCGGGCACTGAGCACCGGTATGACCCAGACCATGCTGGAAAAGTGCATCCTGTTCCCGCTGATTTTCGTTTCCATCGGGATGATTGCCTGCTGCATCGGCATTGCTACGCTGCTGTTCAAGACAAAGATGTCGCAGGATCCCCATAAGGATCTGAACGGTGCGACCTATGTGGCCGCCGGTCTGACCATCGTGCTGGGTTTTGTGGCCTCCTTCCTGTTGTTCCGGAATGAGGACGCCGGCATCCTGAACGCTGCGCTTGGTTTCTCTGCTGGCAGCCTGTCTCCGTGGATTGCTGCGGCCATCGGCGTTGTCGCGGGTGTGGTCATCGGCATGATGGCGGAATTCTACACCTCTGCCGACTACAAGCCCACCCGCCTGCTGGCCCATGCTTCCACCGAAGGCCCCGCTCTGACGATCACCCAGGGTATGGCCCTCGGCATGAAGAGCTGCATGGCTCCCTGCATCATTCTGGCGGCGGCCATCATCCTCAGTTATCAGGTCTCCGGCATGTACGGTGTCTCCATGGCTGCCATGGGCATGCTGTCCTTCGTCGCGGCCACGGTCTCCGTGGATACCTACGGCCCGATTTCCGACAACGCGGGCGGCATCGCCGAGATGAGCGGCCTTGACCCGGAGGTTCGCCGCATCACAGACACCCTGGACTCCGTCGGCAACACCACCGCCGCCATCGGCAAGGGCTTTGCCATTGGCTCCGGCGCTCTGGCGGCCCTGGCCCTGATGATCTCCTACCTCTACTCCTTCAATGAGGCCGGCACAGAGCTGATCCTCAACATGATGACCCCGATGATCCTGGCCGGTGCCATCGCCGGCGCGGCCCTGCCGTTCCTGTTCTCCGGTATGCTGATCGAGGCCGTCGCCAAGGCGGCCCGGAAGATGGTCGATGAAGTCCGCCGCCAGTTCCGGGAGTACCCCGGCATCCTGGACGGCAGCCAGAAGCCGGACTACAAGACCTGCATCAGCATTTCCTCCAAGGGTGCCATCGGCGAAATGAAGGTACCGTCCCTGCTCGCCATCATCGTCCCTGTGGCCTGCGGCTTCCTGTTCGGACCGGAGTTCGTCGGCGGCCTCATCATCGGCTCCACGCTCAGCGCCATCATGATCGCCATCTTCACCGGCAATGCCGGCGGCGCCTGGGACAACGGCAAGAAGTACATCGAGGCCGGCGGCATTGAGGGCGCCGGCAAGGGCACGCCCACCCATGACGCGGCCGTCGTCGGCGACACCGTCGGCGACCCGCTGAAGGACACCGTCGGCCCCTGCCTCGACATCTTCATCAAGATCATGTCCACGGTCTCCCTGGTGGCCGTCCCTGTCTTTGCCCGTGTCAATCTGGTCGATTGGCTTGCCAAGTTCTTCTGAGAATAAAATGTCCGCCGGATCCTGCGATCCGGCGGATTATTTTAGAGAAGGGTCTCCAGAAGGGGAGGAAGCTGGCCCAGCCGATCCAGGACGGCCATGGCAAGGGAGGCAGTCTCCGCGTCCGGCGGGGCCAGATCGGGAATCAGTACGACCTGCATTCCGGCGGCATGGCCGGACAGAACGCCGGGCGCCGAATCCTCGACCACAAGACAGTGGGCAGGCTTGACGCCGAGCAGGGAGGCGGCCAGCAGAAATGGCTCCGGATCGGGCTTCTTGCGCACTGCCATATCCCCGCCGACGACGGCGGAGAAGAAGGGGAGCAGCCCGGCGCAGTCCAGGTGGGCCTTCGTCTTTTCCAGGCCGGTGGCCGATGCCACGGCCATGGGGATGTGCCGCTCCCGCAAAAAAGTCAGAACCTCCGCTGCCCCCGGTTTTTGGAGATTTCTCTCATTTGGAATCCACACCTCAGCCAGCCGGGAGCGCTCTCTGTGGACGGCGTCAAAGGGGAAGTCCGCTCCGCAGGCCCGCTGGAAGATGGGGATCTCCGCCTGAACGCTCAGGCCCCGGGTCTTTTGCAGCACCTCGTCGGATATCTCGTAGCCGGCCAGACGACCGGCCTCCTTCCAGGCCCGCATATAGATCCGCTCCGTGTCCAACAGCGTTCCGTCTACATCAAAAATGACCGCTTCCAGCATACTTGTCCGCCTTTCCGTGTTCTGATAGGATGAGTATAGCGGACGGCGGAAGATTTTGCAAGAAAAACGGAATCCATGAAATTTCTCTTGACAAAGCGGCTGGGGAAACATATAATAATGGAAGCCATTTATGTGGCCCTGAAAGCATCCTGGACTTAGCCGGATGCGTCGGAGGGAGGGAAATCCATGTCTGAAGTTCACGTCAAGGAAAACGAGTCCTTGGAGAGTGCTCTTAAGAGATTCAAGCGCAGCTGTGCCAAGGCCGGCGTCATCGCTGAAGTCAAGAAGAGAGAGCATTACGTCAGCCCCAGCCTGAAGCGGAAGCAGAAGTCCGAGGCCGCTCGTAAGAACAAGAAGAGATACTATTGATTCTCTCCCCATCTGTCTGACGAAAAAGCTCCCCGATCCGGGGAGCTTTTTGCATGCCCGATGGACAAAACCTCGGAAATATGCTATACTGTGGTCGAAAACAACCCCAAGAAAGGAACAGCCATGGCCTTTTCTCTGTTACCCGATCTGATCCTCGACGCTCTGACCGACATTACCCCGGAGCTGCTGCGCGCCCGCGGCGTCCGCTTCCTGATGATGGACTTCGACAACACCGTCGTGCCCTATACCACGGACGTGCCCACGGACGCGGTGGAGCGCTGGTTTGCCGCCATGGGGGAGAGCGGGATCATCCTCTGCATGGTCTCCAACAGCAAAAAGCCCCGGGTGTGGCGCTTCTGCGAGGCCCACGGCGTTCCCTGCATCCAGCACGCGAGAAAGCCCTTCTGGCGCTTCGGTATCCGGGAGGCGCTGGAGCGGTTTTCGGTTCCGCCCGGAGAGGCGGCCATCGTCGGCGACCAGATCTATACGGACGTTCTCGGCGGCAACGGCGCCGGTGTGACGTCGATCCTGGTTCGGCCTATCCATCTGCACAATATTTGGCTCAGGCTGCGTCATGTGGCGGAAAAGCCCTTCATCGCCTGGGGAAAACGGAGGATACAACATGAAAAACCTTGAAAAATACCTGGAAGTCCTGAAGAAGGAAAAGCTGGACGGCATTATGCTGACCAGCCAGGTGTCCAGAATGTACTGCGCCGAGTTCGACGTGGCCGAGGGCATCGCCATCGTCACGCCGAAGGGCAGCCGCTATTTCACCGACAGCCGCTATATCGAGGTGGCCCAGAAGAACCTGCCGGATTTCGGCGTCGAGATGGTGGATCACAAGGTCAGCTATGCCATGCTGCTCCAGAAGGCCATCGATGACTTCGGCGTGGTGCGTCTGGGCTTTGAGGAGGAATTCCTGACTGTGGCCGAGTTCAGCGCCTTCGACCAGAAGCTTTCTGCCACCTTTGTGCCCTGCCAGCAGGCCATCAACGTTCTGCGCTACGTCAAGGAGGACTGGGAGCTGGACCGCATGAGGAAGGCCCAGGCCATCACCGACAAGGCCTTCACTGAGGTGCTGTCCCGCATTCGTGCCGGTATGACGGAGAAGGAGCTGCAGGCTGAGCTGATTTACTGTATGCTCAAAAACGGCGCCGACGGTCTGGCCTTCAACCCCATTGTCGTCTCCGGTCCCAACACCAGCATGCCCCATGGCGTACCCGGCGAGCGGAAGCTGCAGGAGGGCGATTTCATCACCATGGACTTTGGCGCGGCCTACCAGGGCTACTGCTCCGATATGACTCGCACCGTCGCCCTGGGCTTTGCCACCGAGGAGATGAAAAAGGTCTACAACATCGTTCTGGAGGCCCAGCTGGCCGGCATCGCCGCCACGAAGGCCGGCGTGCCCGGCAACGCCATCGACGGCGCCGCCCGGAAGGTCATCACCGACGCGGGTTACGGCGACTGCTTCGGCCATGGCTACGGCCACTGCCTGGGCCTGGAGATCCATGAGGCTCCCAACTGCAATCTGCGCAACGACAAGCCCATGCCCGCAGGTACGGTCAGCTCCGCGGAGCCGGGCATCTACATCCCGGACAAGTTTGGCGTCCGTATCGAGGACGTAGTCATCCTGACGGAGGACGGCTGCATTGACATCACCAGG
>CAMGPO010000152.1 GCA_946060825.1 uncultured Clostridia bacterium
CGCGTCTTTTGCTACCACGGCGCGGAGCATAAAACCATTCGCTGCTATGAGGCGAAGCTGCCCATGACTGTGGAAAATGTCCGGCCGATGACGCGGCTCCATCCCCGCTGTGGCACCAGCTTCCTCTTCGTGGTCATTTTGCTGAGCATTCTGGTTGGCGCGTTCATTCAGGTCTCCAACACCCTGCTGCGGGCGGCGCTGAAGCTGCTGCTGCTGCCGATCGTGGTGGCGGTGGCCTATGAGATCAACCGGTTTGTGGGACGGCACGATAATTTTCTGACCAGAATCCTGACCTGGCCCGGTATGATGCTCCAGCATTTCACCACCAATGAACCGGATGACAGCATGATCGAGGTGGCCATCCGCTCTCTGGAACTGGTGATCCCGGAGAAAGAGGGGAGCGACCAATGGTAAAGCGCTATGCCGATCTCTATCTGGACGCCCGCAAAGCGCTGCTGCCCACGGAGGGAGAGAACGCGGCGCTCATTGCCCGGGAACTGCTTTGCCGCATCTCCGGGAAGTCGGCGGCGGCCATGCTGGCCGACCGGGATCTCTACGCCTCCGAGGAGATCGGGGCGCAGATGGAGGACAGCGTGCGCAGGATCCTGGAAGGGGAGCCGCTGCCCTATGTGCTGGAGGAATGGGACTTTGCCGGCATGACCCTCAAGGTCACGCGGGATACCCTGATCCCCCGGGATGACACCATGGCCGTCACGGAGCTGGCCATCCGAAAGACCATGTTCCTCGAGCAGAATCCCCGGGTACTCGACCTCTGCACCGGCACCGGCTGCATCGGCCTCGCCATAGCGGGCCGGGTCAAGGACGCTCGGGTCACCCTTGCTGACGTCTCGCCTGCGGCGCTGAATGTGGCGAAGTACAATGCGGCACGAATGAAGTTTGGCCTCCGGGTCAACTGTGTTCTGGCCGACGCCCTGCAGCCGGCGGCTCCTTTGCTGCGAAACTACGACCTGCTGGTCTCCAACCCGCCCTATGTGACCGACGCGGAGATGAAGGAACTGCCGCCCTCCGTGAAGAACTACGAGCCGGAGCTGGCCCTGCGGGGCGGCCCTGACGGGCTGAACTTTTACCGCTCCATTGTCAAGAACTTTTTGGTTGTCCTGAAGCCAGGCGGCTATCTCTGCCTGGAATTCGGCAAGGGACAGGAGAACGCCGTCTGCCGGATTCTGGAGCAGGGCGGCTGTGAGATTCTGAAACTTCAGGAGGACAACGAGGGAATAACGCGGGCTGTCATGGCCCAAAAGAAAAGTGAGGAATAACTATGGCATCGAAAAAACCGGCTTATGAAGCGCCCACCCCTGCCAGTGACAAGAGAAAGGCTCTGGACACGGCTCTGCTGCAGATTGAGAAGAACTTCGGCAAGGGCACGGTCATGCGCCTGGGCGACCGCCCGGACCTGAGCGTGGAGGCCATCCCGACCGGCTCTCTGGCCCTCGATGCCGCTCTGGGCATCGGCGGTGTGCCGAGAGGCAGAATCATTGAGATCTATGGCCCCGAATCCTCCGGCAAGACGACACTGGCCCTGCACATTCTGGCTTCTGCCCAGAAGATGGGCGGCGAGGTCGCTTTCATTGACGCGGAGCACGCGCTGGATCCGGACTACGCGGCGGCCCTCGGCGTGGACATTGACTCGATGCTGGTCTCCCAGCCGGACACCGGCGAGCAGGCCCTTGAAATCACCGATGCTCTGGTCCGTTCCGGCGCTGTGGACGCCATTGTCGTGGACTCTGTCGCGGCCCTGACGCCCCGGGCGGAGATCGAGGGTGAGATGGGCGACGCCTTTGTCGGCCTGCAGGCCAGGCTTATGTCCCAGGCCCTGCGGAAGCTGGCAGGCACCATCTCCAAGACCAACTGCGTCGTCATCTTTATCAACCAGATCCGTATGAAGATCGGCGTCATGTACGGCAATCCCGAGACGACCACCGGCGGCAACGCCCTGAAGTTCTACGCCTCCGTCCGGATTGATATCCGCCGCGTCGAGGCCATCAAGAACGGCTCCGAGGTCATCGGCAACCGCACCCGGGCCAAGGTCATCAAGAACAAGGTTGCCCCTCCGTTCCGGGAGGCCATCTTCGACATCATGTATGGCGAGGGTATCTCGAAGTACGGTGAGATGGTCGACCTTGCGGCCAATATGGGCATCATCCAGAAGTCCGGCAGCTGGTTCTCTATCGACGGGGAGCGCATCGGCCAGGGCCGCGACAATGCCAAGGCATATCTCCAGGAGAATCCGGACGTTGCCGACCGGGTGGAGGCCCAGATCCGGGAGAACCTCTACAATCAGAGCAGCCGCTCCCGGGCCAAGGCGGCGGAAAAGGCCGTCGATGTGAGCGCCGACGATTTCGACGATGAGACTTGAGAAGATCGAGGCCACCGGCTCCCGGGAACGGGTGAAGCTCTGCTTTGACGATGAAATCAGTCTGCGGATTCCGGTCACTGTTGTGGCCGACCTTGGCCTCTCCGCCGGTATGACCGTGACGGAGGAGGAGCTGGATCACATTCGGGAATGTGCCGGTCAGGCTTCCGCCAAGCTCCGGGCCGTGCGGATCATAGCCGCCTCCGGCGTCTCCGAGCGGGAGCTGCGCCGCCGTCTGGTACAGAAGGGCGAAAGCCCCGACCATGCCGACCGGGCGGTGGAATGGCTCAGCGATCTCAACCTGCTGGACGACCGGGAGGCTGCCCGGCAGATCGTGGAACGGGGCGCTGCCAAGGGCTACGGCCGGGCGCGCATCCGGCAGATGCTCTACGAGAAGGGAATCGGTCGGGACCTGTGGGATGAAGCCCTGTCCAATCTTCCGGAGCCGGACGGGGCCATCGACTGCTATCTCAGCGCCCATCTGAGCCGGGAACCGGATCAGAAGGAACTGAAAAAAATCACCGACGCCCTGCTGCGGCGCGGCCACTGCTGGGAGGACATCCGGGCGGGCCTGCGGCGGCACCGGCTGTCGATCGAGGAGGAGTAATATGGCGTATACGGTTTCCATGATCTCCCTGGGATGCGCCAAAAACCAGGTCAACGCGGAGCAGATGCTGTTCCGCCTGCAGGAGGCCGGCTACCGCGTCAGCGGCGAAGTCGCTGGCGCGGATCTGGTTATCATCAACACCTGCGGCTTTATTGATTCCGCCAAGGAGGAGGCCATCCAGCACATTTTGCAGACCGCCCAGCTCAAGGAGGCGGGGCTGGTCGGCAAGATTCTGGTCACGGGCTGTCTGGCCCAGCGCTACCAGAACGAGATTTTGCAGGAGATGCCGGAGGTGGACGGCGTCCTCGGCACCGGCAGCTATTACGATATCGCTTCGGCGGCAGACCAGGTTCTCGAAGGCAAGGTCGTGGAGGAGTATGGCGACATCGACGCTCCGGTGGACGAGACGGGCCGCATCCTGACCACGCCGGACTATTACGCCTACCTGACCATTGCCGAGGGCTGCGACAACCGCTGCTCCTACTGTATCATTCCGAAGCTGCGGGGCAAATACCGCAGCCGCGCCATGGATGATATCCTCTATGAGGCCCGGCTTCTGGCCGACAATGGGGTTAAGGAGCTGATTGTTGTCGCCCAGGACACCAGCCGCTACGGCATGGATCTGGAGGGCCGGCATATGTTGCCGGATCTGCTCCACGGCCTCGGGCAGATCGAGGGCATCCACTGGATCCGGATCCACTACCTCTATCCCGAGGACATGACCGATGAGATTATCGACGCCATTGCATCAGAGCCGAAGGTTGTCAAATATCTCGACATCCCGATTCAGCACGTCAACGACACGATCCTGAAAAAGATGAACCGCCGCGGCACCAAAGCCTATCTGGAAGCGCTTTTCCGCAAGCTGCGCGACCGGATTCCTGGCGTGGTGCTCCGCACCAGTCTGATTGCCGGCCTGCCTTATGAGGGCGAAGGGGAGTTCACGGAGCTGTGCGAGTTCCTGAAGGAGTTCCGGCTGGAGCGTGTCGGCGCCTTTGTATTCTCTCCGGAGGAGGGAACGGCGGCGGCGAAGATGGATTATCCGCCTAAAGAGGTGGCGGAACGTCGGGCCGCGTACATTGAAACGCTGCAGGCCGGCATTATGGAGGAGTACAGTCAGAACCTGATCGGGGAAACACTGGAAGTGATCTGTGAGGGCTGCGACACGGAGCAGGGTCTCTTCTACGGTCGTTCCTTTGCCGACTCGCCGGACATTGACGGCAAGGTCTGGTTCACGGCGGAGAAGCCGGTGGAGCCGGGAACCTTTGTGAACGTATTCATTGGCAGTGTGGAGGACGGGGACCCGGTCGGCGCCCTGATCGAGGAGGAATAGACCATGACAACTGCGAGCAAAATTAC
>CAMGPO010000153.1 GCA_946060825.1 uncultured Clostridia bacterium
ACATGAACAAGGCCCACCGGGACCGGCTGGCCTTCCTGCGGATCTGCTCCGGCAAATTCGAGCGCGACCGTGAATATTATCATGTTCAGGGCAACAAAAAGATGCGCCTGAGCCAGCCCCAACAGATGATGGCCCAGGAGCGCGAGATCGTGGACGAGGCCTACGCCGGCGACATCATCGGCGTCTTTGACCCGGGCATCTTCTCCATCGGCGATACCATCACCGTCCCCGGCAAGAAGTTCAAATTCGCCGGCATTCCCACCTTTGCCCCGGAGCACTTCTCCCGCGTCAGCCCCCGGGACACGATGAAGCGGAAGCAGTTCATCAAGGGCACCGAGCAGATCGCCCAGGAGGGCGCGATTCAGATCTTCAAGGTACCCAACACCGGCATGGAGGAGGTCATCGTCGGCGTCGTCGGCACCCTGCAGTTCGACGTGTTCCAGTACCGGATGAAGAGCGAGTACGGCGTCGACCTCCGGATGGACAGCATGCCCTATGAGCAGCTCCGGTTCATCCAGTCCGCCCCCGGCCCGCTGGACGAGCTGAACCTCTCCTCCGACGCGGAGCTGCTGGAGGACTACCGGGGCCACAGCCTTCTGGTCTTCACCTCCACCTGGAGCATCGACTTCACCCTGCGCAAAAACCCGGGCCTCGTCCTGTCCGAGACCCTGGACGGCTGAGTTCCTGCCATAATAAAAACCGGAACCTCATGGTTCCGGTTTTTTCTCTTTGGTTCAAAACAGCAGTGCCAGCGCGCCGGCCAGCAGTGCACCAACGCCCAGCACCCACACCAGGCAGCCGGGGCAGAGGCCCGCGCAGCGCCGGCCGGGCTGGTGCGGCTCACACCGTTCCCGCCTCTCACAGGAGGAATGGCAGCTTTCGCAGCAGTTCCGTCCCCGATTGCAGTCTCTCTGGTGCCCACATCCCGGGCAATTCATGGAAGCAGCTCCTTTCGCCGCAGACTACGGCGCATCCTCCACGAAGCGGAAGTGCTTCACCTCGGATTCGCCGAGGACCGTCACGCCGTAGGATGCCAGCAGTTCGGCCGTCACGCCATAGCCGTGAACCAGCCGGCCCCGGAAGGAACCGTCGTAAATCCAGCCCGTGCCGCAGGAGGGGCTGCGCTCCTTCAGAATCGCATAGCGGCAGCGGTAGAGATGGCAGAGCTTCAGCGCCTCCTCGGCACCCCGCTCAAACTCCGCCGTCACATTTTCATAGTCCCGGGTCGCCACCAGTTCGCCGCGGCGCTCCGACGGCTGCCGGGGCGTGGGCAGACCGCCCATGATCTCCGGACAGATGGGGATCAGGTTGTGCTCCTTCATCAATGCTTCCACGTCCGGGTGCGGCCCGTTGGTGCCGCCGTCCCAGCGGCAGCAAACGCCCAGCAGGCAGGCGCTCACCAGAATGTTCATCGAATCACCTCTCTGTCTCCAGCATACCCGATTCCGGGCCGATCGTCAAATATTTTTCATTTTCTCCGGCTTTGCCGCCGTCTCCCGGACATTCTCCAAATAATCGAGCAGCGGTTCCGGCTCCGCGAAGCTGCGGTAGAGGGTCAGCGTCGCCGGCGCCATGAACCGCTGGTGCACCGCCGTCTCCAGCATCGCCTGCAGCTCGTCGAAGTAACCCGCCGTGTTCAGCACGGCGATGGGCCGGGCATGCCGTCCGAGCTGCTTGAGCGTCAGCATCTCAAAGAATTCCTCGAAGGTGCCGATGCCGCCGGGGGTCATCACCACGGCGTCGGAGCGGTCCTCCATAATCTGCTTCCGCTCCCGCATGGTCTCCGTGTAGATGAATTCCGTGCAGCGGTCGTAGAGCACGCCGTCCACATTGAAAAAGCCGGGCGCGACGCCGAGGATCTCCCCACCGCCGCTGCTGACGCCCCGGGCCACGGCACCCATCAGGCCGTTGGCCCCGCCGCCGAAGACCAGACTGTGGCCCCGCCGGGCCATCTCCGCCCCGAGCCGCTCACCGGCCGCCGGATAGACGGGATCCAGGGCGCTGCTGGACGCGCCGAACACACAGATTCGCATGATGATTTCCGTCCTTTCCGCCCATTCTATGCCTCAGAACAGGCCGCTGTGATCGATCTCCCGCCAGGAGACCGGGAAGGGCTGCCCCGGCGGGCAGTCCCGCAGGATCTTCTCATACCAGTGGGTGTCGTACCACCGGCCGAACTTCATGCCGCTCTTCTCAAAGGTCACGATCTTCCGGTAGCCCAGAGCCTCGTGGAAGCGGCAGCTTCCCTCGTTGTCGGCGGTGACGACGCCATAGACCCGGGTATAGCCCTGACGGCGCAGGATCTCTTCCGCCGTTTCATAGAGCTTCCGGCCGATGCCCCGGCCATGGGCCTCCTCCTTCAGATAGATCGAGAGGTCGGCCAGGAAGCCGTAGGCCTGCCGGACAAAGGCAGCACTGCCGTAGACGTAGCCCAGCACCTCGCTGTTTTCCTCCCAGACCAGCCAGGGAAACCGGGCCGTCAGCGTCTCAAAGCGCCGCAGGAATTCCCCGTGGTCCGGCACCTCGTATTCATAGCTGTAGGGCGTGTTCACCACATAGGGGGCGTAGATCTGCCGCATGGCCTCCACGTCCGCCCGTTCCGCAATCCGAATTCCCATAGCTCACTTCCTCCAGACGTAATAGCCGGCAGCACAGAGCCGGTCAAAGCAGCGGTTGACCTCGTCGTCGGTGAACAGCGCGCCAAATTTGCCCTTCGTCACCAGCGCTTCCATGGAGAGGTCCAGTCGCTCCTGCCCGGCCAGCTCGTCAAAGCCGTCGGCGTATCGGTTCTTGCGGAGGTATTCCTTCGCCGTCTCCACGCCGCCGTGGGCCGAGACGGTCTGGCGCATCCGTGTCATCCGGCAGCCGAGCTTCTCCGCCTCGTCCATGGCGTGGAGCCATTCCTTTGTAAATTCATCCATTTCCCGTTCCCTCTTTCACAAATTCCATAAACCGCCGGGCAGCCGCCGACGGCTCCGAGTCTCGCCGGGTACACATTGCCACGGTACGGGACGGGATCTCTTCCTCAACCTGAATTTTCCGGATAATACACCGCTGAAAGCTGGAAGCCGACAATTCCTCGGTCACGCAGGCCACGCCGAGACCGATTCGGGCCAGGCTCAGCAACAGGTTGTGACTCGAAAGCTCGATCTCCGGTTCCAGCTTCAGGCCGTGGCGCAGGAAAAATTCTTCCAGATACCGCCGGGAGCTGGCCGTCCGTTCCAGCAAAATCAGCGGGAAGCGGCTCATCTCCTCCAACGTGTAGACCCGGTTGAAGTCGCAGTCATAGTCCGGGGCGGCCACGAAGACCTGGTGGGTGTCAAAGCAGGTGCGGACCACAAAAGGCCGGTCGTCCTCCGGGGCCGTGGCAAAGGCCAGGTCCACCTGGCCCGTGTGGAGCAGTTCCAGCACCTTGCGGCTGGTGCCGTTGCAGATTTTCACCCGGATGTGGGGATAGCGCTTGTGGTAGGCCTGCAAAAACGGCAGCAGGTAGTATTTGGTCAGCGTGTCGTTGGCCCCGATGGCCAGCTCGCCGGTCAGCAGCTCCCGGGTCTGGGCCAGCCGTTCTTCCCCCGCTTCCAGCAGGGCCAGGGCCTTGGCCGCGTAGTCGTAGAGAAGCCGCCCCTCCGCCGTCAGGCTGACGCCCCGGGAGGTCCGGGAGAACAGCCGCACGCCCAGTTCCTCCTCCAGCAGCTTCACCGACTGGCTCACCGCCGACTGGGAGATATAGAGTTTTTTCGCGGTGCCGGAGATGTTGCCGTTGTCGGCCACCTCTTTGAAGATCCGGTACTGTTCCAGCTTCGCCGCCATGGCCGCCCCTCCATCTTTTTTTCTTATTGCAAGTATAAGTATTTTCTGTTTTACTTATACTGTCTCACCCATTATAATGGGAATGCTGAGAAAATACAAGCCCTGCGGGGCAGAGAAATAAGGAGCGTCTTACAATGAGCAACTGTGCAGTCGTCGGCATCAACTGGGGCGATGAGGGCAAGGGCCGTATGGTCGACCTGATCGCCAGCGATTTTGACGTGGTCATCCGCTATCAGGGCGGCAACAACGCCGGTCACACCGTCGTCAACGAGTACGGCAAATTCGCCCTCCACCTGATCCCCTCCGGCATCTTCTCCAAGGGCGTTGTCAACGTCCTGGGCAACGGTGTCGTCATCGACCTCGAGCACCTCTGGGAGGAGATCTCCAACCTGCAGAAGGCCGGCATTGCTATCACCCCGGAGAACTTCAAGATCTCCGACCGGGCCACCATCGTATTCCCCTACCACCGGGCGCTGGACGGCCTCGAGGAAGCCCGCCTGAAGGACAAGAAGTACGGCTCCACCCTGCG
>CAMGPO010000154.1 GCA_946060825.1 uncultured Clostridia bacterium
CGGGTTCCAGAGCAGGCAGACGGCCGAGGGGCAGTCCAGCTCCTCCACGGGCAGTCCCGCCTCCTCTGTCGAGAGGGACTCGCCGCAGTCCAACTCCAGGGAGGAAAAGCCGGTGTGAAGGCTCCGGGCCGTCTCCTCCCGGAGCAGCACCAAATCGACGCTGCCCTCCTGCAGGCGGCGGAGCAGGGTCGCGACCCTGCCGCTGCTGAGGGAGAACAGGATGTAGGGGTGGACGCTGGAGCAGGAGTCCATGGCCGGGGCGGCGGTGTGGAGCAGCGCCGGCGTTTCGGCGGCAATGCGAACCAGGCTCGAGGCCTCCATGCGATTCTCCGCCAGAGCCTGCCGGTTCTGCGCGACCAGGCGGTCGACCTGCCGCATGATGCAGTACACAAAGGCAAACATGGCCACGGTGGCGCACGCCAGAAGAATATCTCTCATCAAACTCATCTCCGCCTCAGAATCCGGCCGGTCAAATGCGGAAGCACTTCTGCACGGCCTTCTGGTGGCCCAGCACCAGAATCGAAAGGCCGCTGTGCAGCACTGTGTCCGGCGTGATGTTCATGTTCAGCTTGCCCTTTTCCCGGACGCCCAGAATATTGATGCCGTATTTCCGGCGGATGTCGATCTGCAGGATGGTCTTGCCGTCCCAGATTTCGGGGATGGCCAGCTCGAAGATCGAATAGTCTCCGTCCAGGTCGATGTAGTCGAGAATGTGTTCGGAGGTACAGCGGATGGCCGTCCAGTTGGCGAGCTGCTTCTCCGGGTAGACGACCTCGTCGGCGCCGTTGCGCAGCAGGAACTTCTCCTGCACACCCCGGGCGGCCCGGGCGATGACCTTTTTGGCCCCCAGCTCCTTGAGCAAGGAGGCCGTCTCGAGGGAGTTCTGGAAATTGTCGCCGATGGCGACGATGCAGACGTCGAAATTCCGGATTCCCAGGGTGGAGAGGAATTCCTCGCTGGTGCTGTCGCCGATCTGGGCGCTGGTCACGAAGGACAGGGACGCGTTGACCCGCTCCTCGTTGATGTCCACGGCCATGACCTGATGGTTGAGGTCGTTCAGCTTCTGGGCGATGTGGCGGCCGAAGCGGCCGAGTCCGATCAGTAAAACCGATTTCATAAGCTCCTCCTTATCCGACGGTCAGCTTCTCCTGGGGCAGCCGGGCGGTGATGCCGGGGCTGCCGGAGACGGCGGCGAAAATCAGAGTCAGGCCGCCGACACGGCCGGAATACATCAAAAGAATCAGAATCCCGCGGGACAGCATCCCGAGCTGGGGTGTGATGCCCAGGGTGAGACCCACGGTACCGACGGCGGAGGCCGTCTCAAAGAGACTGGTCAGCAGTGGGAGGCCTTCCACGCGGCTGATGATACAGCCGCCGCAGAAAAACAGGGTGAGGTACAGGGTCAGGATGGTGGCGGCGCTGCGGATGGCCTCCCCCGCAATCCGTCGGCCGAAGAAATGGGTGTGCTCCCGGCGGCGGAACACAGAGACGGCGGTGGAGACCAAGACAGCCAGAGTCGTTGTCTTCATACCGCCGGCGGTGGAGCCGGGAGAACCGCCGACCAGCATCAGGAAGATGAGAACAGCCAGACCCGTTTCGCTGAGGGCCGTCAGATCGGCGGTATTGAAGCCGGCGGTTCGGGGCGTGACGGCCTGGAACAGGGCGCTCCAGATCCGCTCCTTGAGCGGCATGGCGAAGAATTCAAAGAAGAAGAGATAGAGGGCAGGCAGGAGGATCAGCAGGGCTGTGGTGGTCAGGATGACCTTACTCTGCATCCGGTATTTTTTCAGGTGGAGGCCGCCAGCCCGGATGTCGTCCCAGGTCAGAAAACCGATGCCGCCGGTGATGATGAGGGCCATGACCGTCAGGTTGACGGCCGGACGGTCCACAAAGGCGGTCAGGGAGGAATAGGGCGTGCGGCAGCCCATCAGGTCGAAGCCGGCGTTGCAGAAGGCGGAGACGGCGTGGAACAGGCTGTACCAGAGGCCCTTCCAGAGGCCGAATTCCCCACAGAAGGTGGGGGCCATCACGGCCGCGCCCAGCAGCTCAAAGAGAAAGGTCATTTTGAGGATGAAGCCTGTGAGGCGGACAATGCCGCCGACCTTGGGGGCGGAGATGGCCTCCTGCATGGTGCTGCGCTGCTTCAGGCTGATCTTCTTACCCGAGATCAGGGCCAGGGCCGAGGATACCGTGACCACACCCATACCGCCGACCTGGATCAGCAGGAGGAGGACAGTCTGGCCGAAGCCCGACCAGTAGGTCGCCGTGTCCTGCACCACGAGACCCGTGACACAGACGGCAGAAGTGGCGGTGAACAGGGCGTCGGCAAAGGACGCGCCCTCCCGGCTCCGGGTGGAGATGGGGAGCATCAGCATGAGACAGCCCAGCAGGATGACAGCGGCAAAGCCGAGTATGATGATCTGTGCAGAGGATAAGCGTTTTTGTAACTGTATCATATGACGCCCCCGGCTTCGGCATTTTACCCTAATTATGGCACATTGCCTGTGAAACCGGTATAAGCGTCCGGCTGCTGGCATTAAGATTGTGTTAAGACAGACGCAGAAAGACGGCCCGGTCACTGACCGGGCCGTTTCCGATAGAAAAGCGGTTTATGGTTCCAGCAGGATCCAGAGCACCTGGGCGGCTGCGCCGCTCTCATTGCGGGTGCTGTGGGCCTGTCCGGCGGGGATGAAACAGGCACTGCCGGCGGAGAAGCGGCACAGGCCGTCCTCCTTCGTCTCGCAGATCAGCTCGCCCTCCAGAATGTAGGAGTACTCGTCGCAGTCGTGGGCCGCCCAGGGGACGACAGTGCCATTCGGAAAGCTGGCGTGACCCATGGTCAGCCTGCTGCCGGTGGAGGCGGGAGAGAGTAGCTCCGTCATGCCGACGCCGTCGGCGCGGACATTGGTCAGGGCTTCGGTCATACTCGTCTTCGTCATGCCTGGCCGCCTTTCGCCTCAAAGGCCTGCCGGGCCTCGGTCAGGCCGGTCACGGCAAAGGTCTCGGGATCCACCAGAACGCCGTAGTCCTCGCGGGCTTGATCGGCGGTGATGTACTCGTTTTTGACGTCCATCGCCACCTTCTCCGGCGGGCGCCTGAAGGGATTGCCGTAGCCGCCGCCGGTGGCCGTGACCATGCGGACCACGTCGTTCCTGTTCATGATGCGGCGGGCGACGATGCCCATGGGGGCGGATTTGGTGCCGTCGGCGTCGTGGAATTCAAAGTAGTTGATGGAGCCGTCCTTGCCGCCGGCGGCGCCCCAGACGGGCCACTGGTTGCGGCCGAAGGAGGCGGTAAAGGACTGGTTGTCGTTCATGGAGCGGTAGGTGCGCACTGCGCCGCTGCCGCCCCGGAACTCGCCGGCACCGGCGCCGTCAGTGTGGAGGCTGTGCTCGTCCACGCGGATGCCATAGCGGGTCTCGGCCATCTCCACGGGGACGTTGTAGGTCTCGCCGTCGCCTACACAGAACTGGCCAACCTGGCCGTCGTGGCCGCGGCAGGCGCCCCAGCCGCCGACAGTCGGTTCGATAATCAGGTAGTCATGGCCAAAGTCCTGGTGCTTGCCGGCCATCAGCACGGTGCAGACCGACAGCAGATGGCCCGCGCCCAGGGATTCGGGGAAGACGGGTGCGAGGGCACGCCAGACCAGGTCGATGGCGTAGATCATGCTCTCATAGTAGCAGGAGGTGGCTGCGGGGCTGCGGGCCTGCATGACGCTGCCCTTCTCCGTAATGCAGCGCAGCGGGGCGAACACGCCGTCGTTGACGGCCAGCTCCGGTCCGACGATCGACATGAAGACCACCTTGACACCGGCATAGGCCGCCGTCGCGCCGGTATTGACGCAGCCGACGACCTCGGGGTCGCAGCCGGTGAAATCGGCCAGGAATTCGTCGTCGGTGATCGTGACCTTGACCTTGAGATGGACGGGGTTGCCATGGCCGTCGTCATCCATGCACTCCTCCATCTCCCAGGTTCCCTTGGGGAATTCGGCCAGCCGGCGGCGGGCCACCAGCTCGCCCTGGGCGATCAGCCGCTCCATGGAGCCCTTGACGACCTCGACGCCGTACTTGTCGCACAGCTCGTTGATGCGCTTGTCGCCGGTCCGCAGGGAGGAAATCTGGCCCCACATATCGCCCTGGGAGACCTGGGGATAGCGCATATTGCTCTTCATCAGGTCCCAGACCGGCTCCACCAGCTCGCCGCGGTCCACCAGCTTGACACCGGAGAAGCAGAGGCCCTCCTGGAAGGTGTCGGTCGCGTCGGTGGTGAAGGAGCCGGGGGCCATGCCGCCGATGTCGCTCCAGTGGGCCTTGTTGCCGGCAAAGGC
>CAMGPO010000155.1 GCA_946060825.1 uncultured Clostridia bacterium
TTCGACCTCTCCTGCTTCTTCACCTACGGCAGCAGCGCCTGCGTCGGCAGCAACCAGAGCGACAGCACCCTGCAGCTCTGCCGGGCGGCTTTGGAGAACAGCGGCAACGCCTACGACCTCTACCGGACGGTCATGAGCCGCGGCCTGATCTGCCCGATCATGTTCAAGGTCAACGCCCTCTACGCCACCCGCGGCGTCCTGCAGGGCTGTTCCCCAGCAGTCTCGACCCTGCTCTACGGCGGCAGCGACCAGGTGGTGACGGATATCCTCTCGGAGACGCCCTATGAGGTTCTGGAGTACCAGCCGTCGGAGCCGAAGGACATTCCGCTTCCCGGTGAGGAACCGGGCGAGCCCGATGAGCCGGAGGAGGGCGGCGATCCGGAAGCAGACGGCGAAGATCCGGCGGACGGAGATCTCCCCGAAGGATAAGAACAAAGCGGCGCACCGCCATGGTGCGCCGCTTCTTTTTTTCAGAACAGGACCGTTGCCAGCCAGGCCAGACCCGTCGCCAGGGCCCCGGCCGCTGCCCAGAGGGCGCTGCGCCAGGGAGAGACGGCGGACGGTTTGTCCAGCCGGGTCTGCAGATAGGTGTCCGCCGCCGCGTTGGCCTCCTTCAGAATGTCCTCCTCGGTCACGCCCTGCCGCGGCAGGGCACCGTCCCGGATGAGAAAGATCGCCTGCTCAAAGAGCTTCGTATCGAGGGAACGAACCACGACCACCTGCCGGGAAATGCCTTTTACCATCGCTGTGAACCTCCTCACTCAGATGGAAACAGTTTCCCCGGTTTCCAGCGCTTTTAACCGGATCACAGCCGGGAGGCCCGGTAAAATTTGCTCTTTGGCTCCGGACGGAGGCCATAGTCCCGGCAGAGCTGTTCGCCGAGGGCCAGCATGGCTGCCGGATCGCCGCCTTTCAGCTCCAGCTCCAGCTCCTGAATCGGGGCTTCCCGGTCTCCCCGGAACAGTCGGCCCCGATCAAGAGCCAGCTCGGCGGCGCAGCCCTCCAGATTCAGCAGCACCGCCCGCCGCACAAAGGCCGCCCCGCAGACGGGCCGTACAGCCTTCACCTCCTGCAATTCCGCGGGTGCGCCAAGGGAAATCAGAGCCGGAATCGCGGAGAGGACGTCGTCTTCCGGCGTCTCCCATTCATTGCGGCAGTCGGGAACATCGGCGGGGGTCTTGAGGGTCACGACGGGACTGCCGCCCTCCATCCGCCGGCGGAGCGTCCACAGCTTCGCGCTCAGACTGCCCTCCGGGGTGTCGTAGTAGGTTGTCTCCATGGGAATCTCCCGCAGCGGCTCCGCCATTGCGCGGGCAATGACCGGGTCGGCCAGAATCTGTTCCATCGTCTCCGGGACATCCACCGCCAGCTTCACTTCAAACTCCATAAACAGGCCTCCTTTTGGACCATTGTACGGGAAATTTTCTCCCAAGGCAAGGTTTCCCGCCATATTTCCCGACAGGTTCCTGTCAGGCCCGATGATACAATCAGGAAAAATGGTATGGAGATGGGGACGTTGAAGGAAAAAACCAAGCATCCAATCCACCTGCGGCCGCCAGATCGGGAGAAGCTGCGTATCCTGCTGCCCTGTCTGGCCCGATTCGGCTGCGCTTTTGTATTCACAGCCGCCTCCCTGCGCGGGGAATATCTGCCCTTGGGCATCTGTATGCTGACGGTCTCCGGTCCGGGACTTTACGGCCTCTCGGCGCTAATGGGTGTCTGCCTCGGGGCTGCTCTGCTCTGGGGCGGTTCCACGGCCATGGAGCTGATTGCCGTCGCCGTCCTGATCCGGGCCTCGGTCTGGGTATTCCGTGGTACAGAGGCGGCGAAGCACCCGCTGTTTTTCCCAGTGGTGGCCGCTTTGATGTCAGCCCTGATCGGCGGGGTCCTGCTGCTGGCCGGGGGCCTGCCCACCGGGTCGCTGACCTTCTATGTGCTGCGGATCCTGCTCTGCTTCGGCGGGAGCTGGCTCGTGGGCCGCGCATTGACCTGGTCCGGACGGACGCCCCTGCTGCTCCTGACCGGCTGCCTTGTCCTCTCCGCCCAGTCCATCGCGCCCTTTGGCCTGTCCCTCGGCGTCCTGCTCGGCACCCTATTCACAGTCTGCGCCGCCGGCAGCCCCTCGGGTCTGGCGATGGCCGCCGTCTGCGGCATCGCCCTCGACCTCACGATGGCCATGACTGTCCCCATGACGGCCCTGTTCACCCTGGTCGCCCTGGCCGCCGGACCAGCCCTGCGCCGCTCCCGGAGCCTGGCCGCCGCCCTGACGGCGGCAATCCTGTTCGGCGGGCTGCTGCTTTCGGGGCGGGAGAGCGTTCCGGTTCTCTGGGCAGCTCTGCCCGGCGCAGCCCTGGGCTGGGTGGTGCCAGGCGGCTTCTGGCAGCCGCCGGAAAAGCAGCCCAGGCGGCTCCCTCTGGCGGTGCTTCATATGCAGACGGCCTCGGTGCTGCTCTCGGATCTGGGTGGGCGGATGTTGGAAAACCTGCCGGAGATGGCCCCGGCGGATCCCTCGAAGATCTTTGACCGGGCGGCGGACCGGGTCTGCAAGTCCTGCGCCCTCTTTTCCACCTGTTGGTCCGGGGCTTGCGAGGCCTACGACGCCCTCTGCGGGGCGGCCGCTCCGATGCTCCAGCGGGGCGCGGTGCTGCGGGACGACTTTCCCGTATCTTTTCTCGCCCGCTGCCGCCACATCGAGGGCCTGCTCTCGGCCATCAATCAGGAGCTGGACGGCGTTCTCTACCGCCGCCAGTTCCGCCACCGGCTGGAGGAGAGCCGCAGTCTGCTGGCGGAGCAGTACCGCATCTTCGCCGCCTATCTGGACGGGGCGGTGGCAGCCTTCTCCGGAGAGACGCGGAAAAAGCCGGTTTGCTCACCGGTGCTGGGCGTGGCCTCGGCCGGACGGAAGGGCAGCGCCATCTCCGGCGACCGGGGCGCTTCCTTCCGGACGGCGCGGCACCTCCACTACGTCCTGCTCTGCGACGGTATGGGCAGCGGCCCCGACGCCATGGAGGAGAGCCTGTCCTCGGTGCGGCTGCTGCGGGGCCTGCTGACCGCCGGTTTTCAGCCGGAGGACGCCCTGCAGCTCCTGAACGGCATCTATCTGCTGCGGGACGACGGGGCCTTTTCCACCGTCGATCTGCTGCAGGCGGATCTCTCCACCGGAGAGGTGACGCTCTGGAAGTGGGGCTCGGCGCCATCCTACCTCCGCACTGCCGAGGGCGTGCAAAAAATTGGGACAGCGCAGCCGCCGCCCGGCCTGGAGGGGACCGGCAGGGCGGAGCGGTTTCAGCTGTCCCTGGGCGCAGGGGAGTTTCTGGTCCTGCTCAGCGACGGCGCCGCCGGCCCCGAAACGGAGGAGCTGATCCGGAGCTACGGCGGCCGGTCGCCGAAGGAGCTGGCGGCCAGTATCGTCGGGCAGGGAGGAGAAGAGGAGGATGACCGGACTGCAGCCGTGCTGAAGCTGCAGCCCGCTGTCTCACAACGACAACATACCACAGCTTGTACGTGATATTTTGTCGAAACACAAGATATGGGAAATTATTTCCTAGGCCCCGCACAATTGTCATTCTGAGCGAAGCGAAGAATCTTTCTGTACCCGGCGGCAGAAGATTCTTCGTCGCTGACGCTCCTCAGAATGACAGCAACCGGTGAAAAAACCCGGCTGGTTTGACCAGCCGGGTTTCTGCATAGGATGAATCAGATGCGGGCGACACCAGACTTGCGGGCGGCTTCGGCAACGGCCTTGGCGACGGCGGGGCCGACGCGGGGGTCGAAGGCCTTCGGGATGATATAGTCCTCGTTCAGCTCTTCGTCGGAGATCAGGGAGGCCAGCGCCTGGGCGGCGGCCATCTTCATCTCTTCGTTGATGTCGCTGGCGCGGACATCAAAGGTGCCGCGGAAGATGCCGGGGAAGGCCAGCACGTTGTTGATCTGGTTCGGGAAGTCGCTGCGGCCCGTGGAGATGACTCTGGCGCCGCCGGCCTTGGCGTCGTCGGGGAAGATCTCGGGGGTGGGGTTGGCGCAGGCGAAGATGATGGCGTCCTTGTTCATGGTCTTGACCATCTCGGTGGTGACCATGCCGGGGGCGGATACGCCGATGAACACGTCGGCGCCCACGAGCATCTCGGCCAGGGAGCCGGCCTTCTTGTCGCGGTTGGTGACCTGGGCCATCTCGGCCTTGATCCAGTTCAAACCGTCGCGGCCTTCATAGATGGCGCCCTTGCGGTCGCACATGGTGATGTCCTGGAAGCCGGCGGAGAGCAGCAGCTTCACGATGGAGATGGCGGCGGCGCCGGCGCCGGAGGTGACGATCT
>CAMGPO010000156.1 GCA_946060825.1 uncultured Clostridia bacterium
GACCGCCTTGCCCTTCTGGTTCTTCAGCCGCACGCCGACGTTGCGCAGGGAGAGGCCCTGCATCCGGGCAGACCAGCCGCCCCTCTCCACCAGAGGCACCAGAGAGCCGGTGGGCTCGATGATCGTGTGACCCACGGCCCGGGCCAGGTCGTAGCCGGAGCCGTCGGAGCCGGTCAGGGGATAGGAACAGCCGCCGGTACAGAGAATCACCCGCTCCGCTTCGATTTCGCCTTTGTCCGTGCGGACGCCGGCGATGCGGCCATCTCTGACCAGAAGCTCCGTGACCGCAGCCTGCTCCGTGTGGACATGGGCCTTGCGGAGCCGCTCCCGCAGGGCGTCGATGACGCTGGCGGAGCGGTCGCTGACGGGAAAGACGCGGTTGCCCCGCTCCGTCTTGAGGGGGCAGCCCAGGCCCTCCAGAAGGACCATCATGTCGGCGGGCGGGAAGCCATAGACGGCGCTGTAGAGAAAGCGGCCGTTGCGGGGCACGTTCCGGAGGACTTCCTCCGGCGGGCAGCAGTTGGTCACGTTGCAGCGGCCCTTGCCCGTGATATAGAGCTTCTTGCCCAGGCGCTCGTTCTTCTCGACGAGCACCACCCGGCAGCCCAGCTCCGCGGCGGTTCCGGCAGCGAACATCCCCGCAGCCCCGCCGCCGACGACTAAAATCTCAGTTTTCAACCTTTTCGTAGACCTCGTATTCGTCCCAGATCCGCTCCAGATTGGAGAAGGTCTTGGCCAGCTCCTTCTCCCGCTTCCGGCCGATGGCCACCAGCAGGGCGTTGACCAGACTCATGGGCGCGACCAGAGAGTCCACCAGAGAGACCATGTCCATCTTGGCCAGCAGCAGATAGTCGGCATAGGCCGCCACCGGGGAGCGGTGGCTGTCGGTGATGGCGACGATCTTCGCCCCGGACTCCTTGCAGAACTTCGTGGCCTGAACGGCGCTGCGGGAGTAGCGCGGGTAGCTGATGGTGATGACAACGTCGTCCCGCTCCACCCGGGCGAACTGCTCAAAGACCTCGCTGGGCGAGGAGGCGTTGACCATGCGGACGTTGTCAAACATATAGTTGAAATAATAGTGCAGGAAAAACGCGATGGTGGCCGAGGAACGGACACCCAGTATGTAGATCCGATGGGCGCCAATGATCGCATCGATCGCTTCGTCAAAAGCCTGCCGGTCCAGAGACTCCATGGTGGCGCGGATCTTGTCGATGTCCTGCTGCAGCACGGTGCCCAGGACGTCCTGGTCTCCGAAGCGGTCATTGGCCACCTCAATGCGCTGCACGGAGGTGAGCTTATTGAGGATCATCTCTTGCAGGGCTTTCTGCATGGCAGGATAGCCGTCATAGCCCAGCTCCACGGCAAAGCGCACCACCGTCGACTCGCTGACGCCCACGGTGCGCCCCATCCGGCTGGCAGTCATAAATGCGGCTTTGTCATAAAATTCCAGAATATAGTTGGCGATCAGCTTCTGGCCCTTGGAAAAATCGCCCATTCGGTTTTGAATCATCGCGAGAATATCTGTATTCATAACGCCAATCCCCTTCTTTCCAGTCTCTTATTTGAGGCACCTCTATTGTACGCAACTTTCCCTGCATTTGCAAGAAGCAAGGTGTACAAAATGCAGGAAGTTACAATGCCCGGAGTGCCTCGACCTCGTCTTCCGTCAGCTCCCGCCAGGACCCGACAGGCAGGTCCCCCAGGCGCAGCGGCCCCTCCGCCACCCGGCGCAGGCGGGTCACGGTCAGAGCGGCGGCCTCACACATCCGCCGCACCTGCCGGTTACGGCCTTCGTGGATGACGATCTCCAGCGCGGCCACGCCGTCCCGGTTTTTCAGGAGCTTCACCTTCGGCGGCCGGATGGGCCGGCCATCCAGAACGATGGGGCGGCGCAGCAGCTCGTCGGCCCCGGGATGATAGCCGGAGACATAGACCAGATAGGTCTTGGGAATCTCATGGCGGGGATGGGTCAGGCGGTTGGCCAGCTCGCCGTCGTTGGTCATCAGCAGAAGGCCCTCGGAGTTGAGATCGAGCCGGCCAACGGGATAGACCCGCGCACCGCAGCCCAACACCAGCTCCGCCACGGTGCGGCGGCCCTGCTCGTCCGAAAGGGTTGTCACAAAGCCCCGGGGCTTATTCAGCAGCAGGTAGCGCTTCGGCGCTTCCTTCGGCAGCGGCACGCCATCGACCTCGATGACGTCCTCCCGGCGGTCCGCGGTGTCTCCGAGGCGGGCCGTGTTGCCATTCACCCGGACGCGCCCGGCCTTAATCAGTTCCTCCGCTCCCCGGCGGGAGGTCACGCCCGCCGCAGACAGGAGCTTTTGAATCCGTTCTTCCACATTATCCTCCAAACAGCTTCTCGATCAGCCCCCGGCGAAGCGCCTGGGGCACCGTCTCTTCATAATACAGCGGCACCGTTCCCACGACGGCTCCCCCGATGCGGACGGAGGCCGTACCGGCCCGCTCCCCCGCCGTCACCGGGGCATAGACGAACACCGGCAGCTCCAGATCGACGGTGTAGGTCTCCGCCGCCCCCATGGGGAACCAGAAGTCCTCCCCCGCCGTCACGCCGACGGAGGCAGACGCCCCGCCGGCCAGAGGCACCGTCCCCAGATGGCTGCCCCGCTCCACCAGCAGCGCCCGCTGGTAGCAGGAGAAGCCGTAGTCCAACAGAGCTGTGTGGTCGTTCCAGTCGTCGGGGGCGTTGATGGTCACCGCCACGAGCCGCCGTCCGTCCCGCTCCGCCGCGCTGACTAAGATACGGCCCGCGGCCTTCGTATAGCCGGTCTTGACGCCGATGGCCCCGTCGTAGGAGAACAGCAGGCGGTTGTGGTTCCGCAGGCTGCGGTTCCCGATTGTCACGGTCCTGCAGGAGACGGTGCGCAGGAAGTCCTCGTTCTCCAGAGCGCAGGCCGCGAGCCGGGCCAGATCCAGGGCCGTGGAGTAGTTCCCGTCGTGGTCGAGGCCGTTGGGGTTGGCGTAGTGGGTGTCACGCAGGCCCAGTCGGGCCGCCTTTTCGTTCATCATAGCCACGAAGTCCGCCTCGGTGCCACCGCAGTAGATGGCCAGGGCCACCGCCGCGTCGTTGCCCGAGTGGAGCATCATGCCATAGAGCAGATCCTGCACCGTCAGGATCTCCCCCTCCTTCAGATAGAGGGAGGAGCCTTCGATGCCCACGGCCTCCGCCGGGATCTTCACCCGGTCGGCCAGGTTGCAGCGTTCGCAGACCACCAGAGCCGTCATGATCTTAGTGGTGCTCGCGATCAGGGAGCGGTCCCGGGCGTTCTTTTCATAGAGAATCCGGCCCGAGGACGCGTCCATGAGAACAGCCCCCGCCGCCGAAACCGAGGGGGCCGCCCATGCGCTGCAGGACAACAAAAGGGCGGCAGCAACCGTGGCCGCTGCCACCCGCAGCATACGTCGTTTCATTCCAATCACCGGGGGTAGTATCTCCCGCCGGCGAAGGCGCTATACATTATTCTACGGCGCCGGACTTGTCGCCCAGGAAAGACATAAGCTTGTCGGTAAATTCAGGCACCTTCTCAATCAGGCGGTCCACCGTCGTGCTGGCCGGCTCGGCCACCGGGATCATGCGGGTGACACCGTCCTTGATGATGAGGAAGGAAATAGGAGTCAAGGTCACGCTGGCGCCTGCGCCGCCGCCAAAGGGGTTCGCCCCCTTCTGAGTCTTGGTGGTGAAATCCGTGCCGCCGCCGGCGATGCCGTAGCTGACCTTCGTGATGGGGATGACCGTCGTGCCGTCCGCCGTCACGATGGGGTCGCCCACAACCGTGTTGGTGTCCACCAGGGTTTGCAGTTTTTCCATTGTCGTTCCGATCATATCAGGTAGAGGATGATTCATGCTGCACCGCCTTTTCTTTTTTCTTGTTTGCACGGAGTATCTTCAGCGCCCGGATGCCATAGGTGATCAGATAGATCATCGTCCGGCCCAGCGTGATTGTGACGCAGGCGTCGGCCCGGATCCGCATTTCCTTACAGTCGTAGTCCAGCACCGGCTCCACATCGTAGTGCCGGATGCGGAACGCCTTGGTCAGGATGGCCATGCCGGCCCCGCAGACGCTCCAGGCGAGGCCGTAGTTCATGGCGACCTTGCCGGCGTCCTCGCCGCCGTAGGTGATCCGCAGGGTCAGCTTCCGGACGGTGAACAGCGTCCGGAGGTCGCCGAGAGCCCGGATGCCCAGCTTGATGAAGGGCAGGAATTCCCCGAGCTTCGGGCCGAGAGACTTCTCCTTCCCCGGTTTCGGGGGCTTTTCCCGGGTTTTCAGCCGTTTCAGCTCTTTTTTCTT
>CAMGPO010000157.1 GCA_946060825.1 uncultured Clostridia bacterium
TTCAGCCCGCAAAGCAGCGCAGCCATATCCAGCGCGGTCGTGGCGCTGGTGGTCAGCAGCACCATCTGTGCCTGAAAACGCTGTTCCAGCCATGCATTGCATTTTTTTGTAAATTGTCCGTCGCCGCAGATTTTGTGCGAATCAATCGCCTGTTTTACATACTCAAGCTCGTTTCCGACACAAAGCGGTACATTAAAGCTAATCATTCTTTTCCCAACTTCCTGCGTGAAGATTTCCGTGTTGATTTGTCAAAGGAATCTCCGCGAAATCCGGCAGACAGCGTTGTTGATGCGGCCTGCACAGCAGTACAACAAATCAACGTATTTGTATTATACTTGTTTTTCCTCAACAATTCAACATTTTTTTGCATACCGGACCGAACTGTATGCACTTCCTGCACCCTGTGGGAACAGGTTCCGTCCGTCTATTGTCGGATTCTCCAAGATTTTACTTTTTTGATGAAAAAAGTATCCTGCATTTGATGAAAATGTTTGATTGGTTTTGAATTGCAGTTGCGATAGCTTGTCAACTATGCTATAATTAGAAAGCTGTAGAATGATGCGTTTTCGATTTTTTCAGACCGATTCCCTGTCTCCGGACCTGTGCGCGGGCCAAAATTGCCCTGCGGCGGCACCGCCGGAGCTGAAAACGCAGATCCGGCGTCCATGTGCGCCGGGAAAAGGAGGTTGTTTCTTGAGCCGAACGAATACAACTTTTTTCCAGCGGCACAAAGCGTTCCTCACCGCAGTCCTGCTGAATCTCTGCCTGCTGATCCTGTCTATCGTGTTCTGCACCATGCAGTTCGGCACGAATGATGACCGCGACATCAGCAATCTTTTGGCAAACGTCTATGGAAACGAATGGGGCGAGTACATCGTCTTTGTTAATGTCATCCTCTGCCGCTTTCTTTCCTTTCTGTACCGGGTGACCGGAAATGTGACCAACTGGTATGTCCTGCTGTCTGTGCTGGTCTCCTATGTCTCTCTGACCGCCATTACATATCTGCTGCTCCGGCGGGCGCCGAAATTCCGCCTTGGGCTGATTCTCTCCCTGATTCTGCTCACGCGGCTTTACAAGAGCCACTATGTGATCTTTCAGTTCACCCAGAATTCCGCCCTCTATGCCGCTGCCGGCGTGCTTCTGCTGGCCGACGGATTCTTCCATTGGGACCGAGGCGCCCTGGTGCGCAGTCTGCTGGGCGTGTTCCTTCTGGTGCTCGGAAGCATGGTCCGCTTTCAATCCATCTATTTCACCCTGCCCTACCTCGCATTCTTCGTCGGCTACGAGATCCTTTTCACGAAAAAAGACCGGCCCTTTTTCCGCTGGCTGGCCGGAAAGTGGAAGGCCTGTGGCGATCTGCGACATCAGGAACGTCCCCGTCAGGCCCTGTTCCGTGCGCACCAGCGCCGTGGCGTCGTCCGGGATGAGACGGCCCGGCACCGTGGGCCGCCCCGAGACGCAGACCTCGGATATCCGCTGACCCGTAAGCCACTCCAGCGTGAACTGGCAGTCGCATGCACACTCTGTGACGACGCCGCCATGTCCGGCACGACGGAAGTCCACGCGCCAAATCGCCTGGCGACTGCCCTGATTCTCCAAGCGCCGCGCCATCCAGCCCGACTGCGTTGAAAAGACGAAACGCCGCAGAATTCCCAGTTCTCCCTGCTGAATCATCCGCCGTGCCTTCACCAGCATCGAGTAGGCGGGGTAGACCATGGCAATCCGGTACGGCACACCGGTGAACTTCTGCTTGCGCGCCAGATTCGTCGCCTCATCAAGATTCACCGTAAAAGGCTTCGAGCCCAGCACAGGGATGCCGGCATCCATTGCCGTCATCGCCACGGGATAGTGCATCATGTGCGGCAAGACCGCAGTGACAAACTGAACCCGGGCCTCCTTGGCACGCTTCGCCTCATGGCGCAGGAATTCCCGATAGGCCCCATAGACGTCCTTGGGGCCAAGGCCATAGGGCTTCTGGCAATCATAGGAGGCCTGACGCGATTCGCCGAACGCACCGCGCACCAGGCGGAGGCACTTGGCCTTCTCTATGGCGGCAAGATGTACGGGTCCCATAAAGGAACTGAGCCCCCCGCCAATCATGCCGATGTCGAACTTTTTTGCCGCCGCCATAACTGTACCTCCTCTCGTTTGCCGGAAATGCGATTAGGCGTCCCTATCCCAAAAGTGGTTTGAGTTTCTGCAGCGTGAGCGGCTTGAGCAGGATGCCCGAGAAGCCCTTTGGGGCAATTTTCTTCTGAACCTCCACGTCCGCCGTCACCGCGTAAACTGGCAGCTGCGCAAATTGCGGAAGCTTGCGCAAGGCCCCCACCAGCGCATTGCCGTCCATCTCCGGCATCCACATGTCCGTGAGCACAAGATCAAACGGCTGCGCCCCTGGAGTCGTCAGTTTCTCCAACGCCACCTTGCCGTTCGCGGCCGAGACCACGTCCTTGATGCCGAAGCGCGTAATCATGGCCTTCAGCACAGCGAGATTGACGGGGGAATCATCCACCACCAGCACCCGCTTCACCTTGGCCGAAAAATCAGCTGCCGTGAGCCTGATGATTTGCGTTGAGGAAAGCCGCCGCCTGTGCTCGGCCTCGGACACCGCAGCGGCCTTGGCCTCCGCGACCACCTCCCCCTCCGCCTCATTCCGATCCTGCAGCTCGTCAACGAGCCGCAGGAGGGAACGGCTGCTGGCAAGGATCGAATCCAGCGCGTTCTTGCGCTCGGCTTCGTCGGCAATGCCCAGCTTGAGCATTTCGGAGAACCCCATAATCGCATGCAATTGCGTGCGAAGGCTCCGTGCCACGGATGAAAACCCGTCACTTTTGCTGTGTTCGATGTCTAACGCCATGCCATATTCCAGTAAGGCAATTTGTTGCAATTATAACAAATCCAATTTTCGATGTAAATAACCCATTAACCGTATGTGTAGGTTCCCCATGGCAACGAATTGATTGGAGCCCCCTGTCATTCGAGCTGCAGCAGCTCCAGGCGGTCAATGTAGACGTCCGGCAGCCGCGTGGGATCTTCGTAGGTGGGCAGCGACACCCACAGCATATCGCCGGGTTTGGGCGTGATTGCGCCCAGGGAATACCAGGTGTAGCCTGGTGTTTTGATCGCCTCAGGCCCGAGGAAGGCCGAGGCGCGCCGATGCAGATGGTTGTAGACCCCTGACCTAAAGGCGAGGTCCGCGTCGCCTACGCCATTCTGCGGCACGACCTTTACCCGCACACGCGGGATGTAGACGCCGTCGGGGTCCAGTATCAGCGAACTGAACGACAGCCAGGCGCGACTCTCCTCCCGTTTCCCCGGCAGCAATACGGCACGGCCATCAGCCGCCTCGGGGTCACAGACGTACCGGAATTCGGTGGCGGGATAATCCCCCGTAAGCTGTGTCTCCTCCAGGATGATTCTGCGCCGGGGGACTGGCGGCTGCTCGGCGGCGGCGAAAGTGCGCAGACGATGCGTGAAATTGGTGTTTGCCGCCACGTCGTCCGCAAAGCGCAGGCCGCCTGGCGAATCGAGCACGGCCACGACACGCCGCGCACACGCGCGTTCCTCACGCCAGCTCGCCTTGTCCACGCGGGATGCGTCGCGGGAGGCAAAAGGCCGCCCCCAACCCCGCATTGCCCGCATAAAATCCACAGGCAGACGCGCCAAGGCCAGATTCTGCCGGAAAACGTCCCCGTCACGCGCGCCTTCCGCCGAGGCGGGAAGCACCTTCAGAATCTCCTCGGCCCGCTCAAGATGTGCGGCCGCCTGCTTGAGTGCCGCATCGGAGATTCCCGGTGCATAGATGCGCTCGAAACAGCCCATGGGGAAACGCTTCGTGTCACGCGGCGCCGTCTCCAGCACGTTCAGATAGGTCCGCATTTCAGCCGCCGCGGGTCCGAAATGATCCGTCAGACATTTGTCCAGCAAGGGCTCCAGCGCCAGATCCGGATTCCACATCCACTTGGCGATGAGCCAATAGCGGACGTTGTTCCAGACATCGTTCGCGCCCCCGCCATTGCCCAGTTCGAAAAGTTCGGTGACGCCACGGTTCCGGAAAAAGGCGATGTTGCGCCGGCGCGCCCCATAATCCGGCCACGGATGCAGATACCCCGCGAAATCAACGGCATAATCCCACACGCTCAGGGGGAGCCCGCCCCGCGACCAGCCCGCAAACGCGGCGCGCGTCTCGCGGTTTTCCCGTGATCGGCTCTGGTCCAAGGACCGGAAGAAGTCGCACTCGATTGTGCAGAGGCACACCTGCACATTGCGCCGGGGCGTGATGGTC
>CAMGPO010000158.1 GCA_946060825.1 uncultured Clostridia bacterium
AGCCGGGGGCCATGCCGCCGATGTCGCTCCAGTGGGCCTTGTTGCCGGCAAAGGCCACCAGCTCGCCGTGGTAGAAGATGGGCATGACCATGCCGACGTCGGACTTATGGGTGCCGCCGCCGATAAAAGGATCGTTGATGATGTAGACGTCGCCGGGGTGCAGATTTTCCCGGCCGACCTTGTCCACCACGGCGCAGATCATGGGCGAGATCATGCCGATGAAGCCGGAGACGCCGTTACCCTGGGTCAGCAGGCGGCCCTGAGCGTCGGCAATGCCGCTGGCGTAGTCCAGCGTCTCGTAGATGATGGGACTCATGGAGGTCTGGGCGAAGGCATAGAAGATCTCATTGCTCACGGCGATGAGGGAATCCTTGACGATATCCAGAGTCACGGGATTGATGTTCAGCTTGTCCGCCATTTATTTCGCCTCCGTTTCGATAATCAGGTTGCCGTACTGATCCACCTGCAGGGTCTGGCCGGGGCAGACGACGGTGGCGGTGGTGGGCTCCTCCACCACCAGGGGACCGACGGCAGACGCGCCGGCACCCAGTTTGGCTCGATCATAGATCGGAGCCTCGAGCCAGCCGTCCCCGGCGAAGAAGACCCGGCGACGCTCCTTGAGGGCCGTCTCAATGCCGCCCTCCTGGGGCGCGATCTTCTGCAGGGCGGGCTTCTCCAGGCGGCCGTAGGCCACCAGATGCAGGTTGACGATCTCCGCCGGCGTGTCGGGCAGGCGGAAGGTGTAGAAGTGCTCGTGGGTCGCGTGGAAGCGGGCCATGATGTCGGCCTTGTCCTCCTCCTTCCAGGGGACGGCGGGGGTGACGACCTGGACGGTGTGCTCCTGGCCCATGTAGCGCATATCGGCGATGTAGGTAAAGACTGCCCGGTCGGGGCTGACGCCCTCCTCGGCGAAACGGGCGATGGCCTCCTTCGTCATGGCGTCCCACATGGCGTTCAGCTCAGCCACCGGAGCGGCGCTGAAGGAGGTGATCTTCGTCTGGATGAAGTCATGGCGGATGTCGGTCATCAGCATACCCCAGGCCGAGAAGACTGAGGCCGCCACCGGCACGATAACCTTGCCGATATTCAGCTCCCGGGCAAGGCTTGGGCCGTGGATGGGGCCGCCGCCGCCGAAGGCCACCATGGCGAAGTCCCGCGGGTCATAGCCCCGGCGGACGGAGATCAGCTTCAGGGCGTTGTTCATGTTGGAGTCGGCCACCCGCAGGATGCTCTCGGCTGCGCCCTCGGCGTCCTGGCCGAACTGGGCGCCCACGCGGTCGGCCAAAGCCCTGCGCACGGCGTCCAGGTCGACGTCCATGTCGAAGTTCTTGACCGAGAGACGGCCGGCGATCAGGTTGGCGTCGGTGGTGGTCGGCTCGGTGCCGCCCTTGCCGTAGGCCACGGGGCCGGGCAGTGCGCCGGCGCTCTTGGGGCCGACTTTGAGGGAACCGGCCTCGTCGATCCAGGCGATGGAGCCGCCGCCGTTGCCGATCTCGACGATGTCAACCACGGGTACCATGATCGGATAACCGGCGTTGCGCTCGTCCCGCTCGATGTAGTAGGAGGTGGTCACCTTGACCTCGCCGGCATCGATCAGCGAGCACTTGGCCGTCGTGCCGCCCACATCAAAGGCGATGACGTTCTCCTCGCCGATCAGTTTGCCGAGGATCGACGCGCCAAAGACGCCTGCCACAGGGCCGGATTCGACGATGTTGACCGGGGTGAGCTTCGACTGTTCAAAGGTGGTGGTGCCGCCGTTGCTCTGCATGATATAGCGGTTGGCCTGCACGCCGGCCTCGGACAGGCGGGCGTCCAGCCGGTCGATGTAGGAGGAGGCCGCCGGCATGACGTAGGCGTTCAGGGCGGCGGTGGAGGTGCGCTCATATTCGCGCCATTCTTTCGTGATATCCACGGAGGGACAGACAAAGACCTCGGGCCACAGCTCCTTGACCAGGGCCGCGGTCTCCCGCTCATGGCTCTCATTGGCGTAGGAGTTGATGTAGCAGACGGCGATGGCCTCCACGCCCTCTTTTTTGAAGTATTCGACGGCGGCCCGGATGTCATCCCGGTTCAGGGGGACCAGAACCTCGCCGTTGTAGGCAACGCGCTCCGTCACCTCCCGGCGCAAATAGCGCGGGATGAAGGGGGCGGGCTTTTCAAAGACCATGTTGAAGAGGTCAGGACGGTTGCCGCGGGCCAGCTCCAGAATGTCGCGGAAGCCCTTGGTGGTCAGCAGGGCGGTCTTGGCGCCCTTGCGCTCGGTCAGGGCGTTGATGATCGTGGTGGTGCCGTGGAAAAAATCGGTCAGGGACCGCAGGTCGATGCCGCTTTTCTTCAGAACCTCCATGATGCCGCGCTCAAAGTTGGGCGGCGTGGTATGCGCTTTTTCCAGTACCAGGGCGCCGTGTTCGTCGATCGCGACCAGATCGGTAAAGGTGCCGCCAATATCGGTTGCAGCTCTCATAGGGAAATCCCTCCGTTTCCAAAAAGTTGTACTTTTTCGAAGTACATAAATAATTATTCCATGGGGGTTTTGGGGTGTCAACGGCGACGCCAGGGGCGTTTCCGGCACAAAAACGGAGGCCATGCTTCTGCATGGCCTCCATGACACTCAGCTGATATTGCTGTAGTTGATGACAAGATCCGGACCGTCAAAGGTGCCGTCCAGCTTGGAGAGAACACGGTCGTATTCCTCGGTGCCCTCTTCATAGAGGGTGGGCTGGTAAGTGTTGCGGTCGGGGGCGCTGCTGACGCAGCAGGGCAGGAGCGTCGTCTCGCCCAGGCGGACGCTGCGGCCCTCCCGGATGATCTCCTGCTGAACGACGACGGTGTCCTTGTCCCGGGGATTGGTGTTGCCGCCGAAGGAGAAGTTGCCGAGGCTGTAGAAGATGAGGCCGTCGCCGTATTCCTCGATCCGCTGGAGGACGTGGGGATGGTGGCCGTAGACGATGTCGGCCCCGGCGTCGATGGCCACGTGGCCGTAGTATTCCTGATCGGGGATGGGGTGGTACTTGCCCTCGTCGCCCCAGTGGAGGGAGGCGATGATCAGCTCGGCTCCCTGTTCCTTCAGGGCGCCGATGTCGGCGACCATGTCCGCCTCGTCGAAGGTGAAGTAACCGGCGTAGACGCCGATGGTCAGGCCGCTCTCGGTGGTGTAGAGGGCGGTGCTGTTGCGCTCACAGTAGGCCAGACCGGCGTTTTCCAGGGCGGCGATGGTCTCGTCATAGCCCTCGTAGCCGTAGTCGTACATGTGGTTGTTGGCGTAGCTGACGAACTCCACAGAGCTGCCGGTCAGAATGTTGGTATAGGCTGTGGGGCCGCGGAAGGCGAACATCTTGTCCGAGACCGTGGCCACGTCGGTCAGGTCGCACTCCAAATTGACGAAGGTGCAGTCATCGGCCTCGAAAAGGTCGCGGACGTTTGCGAAGGGATAGTCGTAGTCGTCGCCGACAACGCCGACAAAGGTGCCCGCGCCGCCGTAGCTCATGGCGTCGGTGGCCAGCGTACAGTCGCCGACCAGGGTGATGAGGAAGGACTCCGGCTCCGGCGCTTCAATGATCAGCTCGGCGGAGACATTGGGATTGACGGCCGGTTCCGATTCCGGCTCCGCCGTCGCGGCATCCTGAGGCTCCGCCGTCTCCTGAACGGCGGCGCCGATGTTTCCAGCCAGCTGGGCCGGGGCCTGGGGCCGGGTTTTGATCCGGTTCCGGATCAGAAGAAAGCCGAAGAGAAGTCCCTCCGCCAGCAGGATGGCTGCGGTGGCCAGCAGAATTTTTCGAATGATCGGGTTCTTCATGACTTCACCTCGGCGAATGATTCAGAAACGCAGAAGCCCTCCGGCGCACAGAAGGACTGTGGCCGGAGGGCCGTGGCGCATCATCTTCTATTTTGCAGGGAAAGCGCCCAAAAATCAACAACAAATTGATACACTTTGCGCTTATTTGCCGCCTTTGATGGATTTCATGCGGTCGGCGTGGTTCAGGATCCGCTTGCGGATGCGGATGTTCTTGGGCGTGACCTCCAGCAGCTCGTCGTCAGCCAGGTACTCGAGGCTCTGCTCCAGAGAGAGCACCCGGGGGGTGGTCAGGCGGAGTGCCTCGTCGGAACCGGCGGCCCGCATGTTGGTCAGCTGCTTCTTCTTGCAGACGTTGACGGACATATCCTCGTTGCGGGAGCAGACGCCCACGACCATACCGGCGTAGACCGGCGTGCCGGCGCCGATGAAGAGCTGGCCGCGCTCCTGGGCATTG
>CAMGPO010000159.1 GCA_946060825.1 uncultured Clostridia bacterium
GAATTGTGCGAAAAAGCAAATCCGGTATTTTCCGTGAAAACACGAAAAATACCGGATAAAAATTCGCGCAGCGGCTCAGCGTGCCAGCGACGCTATGTATTCGCCCACCAGAATGCAAAGCCGGATCCGCATATCGTCAAAGCTGTGGTCGGAATCCAGCAGGTCGTATTTCTGGACAGCAGTGGTTTTGTGAGTCTGAAGCTTCCGGAACAGAGGTTCGATCATTGCAGACGGCTGGGCAAGGTTGTCCTTTTTGCCGCCGATGAAATAGAGGTTCCGATCCTTCAGCTCCTCATAGGCGGCAAGGAAGGACATTTCATCCGCCTTCCCGACGATGTCGTCATAAATGGAGGTTTCACTCTCTCTCCGCAAGCAGCGGCCGTCGGTCTCCAGAATCCGTTTCAGCGTTGCGTGCGTCTCCGGCGCGCCAAAGAGGGCCGGAGACGGATCAAAGGGCGCCATGCAGATACCCGCCTTAACCCAGGGCAGCCGCCGCAGGGTGTTGATGGTGGTGAAGCCACCCATGCTGTGTCCCGCCAGGTAGACCTCCTCCGTGTCGATGTGGTACTTTTCCGCGATTTCGTCGCTGACAGCCCAGTTGGCGACCGTTTCCGCATCCTCCGGCATACCGGAGATCGTATAATAGCCGCCGCTGCCCCAGGCTCCGCGGTAAAAGGGATTGACGACCACGCAGCCCATTCTGCGCAGGGCATGGGCCAGATCGTTGTTGGTGCAATGCCCGGGAAATCCGTGAAGCGTCAGCACCAGCGGATGATTCTCTCCGGGCGTGTGCTCCGGCTTCAGGATGATGCCGTAAATTGTTTCGCCGTGACTTACCAGCTCCAGGGCATCGATGGCCGGCATCTCATCCCGTTGCACGTAGGGCCTGTCCTGCGCAAGGTACTCCGGGTACAGCTTAACCATATCAGAAGACTCCTTTCATTTTCTCAAATCGCCAGAAAAGGTGTACGAAGGCCCCCGGCCCGAGAGCCGGGGGCCTTCACATGAGGAAGAGAACCTATGCATTATTTGGTAACGGTGACATTTTTCTTCAACGGGTCGATGTAGGTCTTGGTATCCCTGCGGGTAATACCGCAGAATACGACCAGAGAAATCAGAGACGGAATCATGGCAAGGCCGTTGAAGAAGTCGGTGGCGTTCCACAGGATGGGTGCGTCCAGGATGGTGCCGAGGAAAGTGAAGATCACATGGACGACCAGGAACACCGGAATGGCCTTCGTGCCGAACAGATAGGTGGTGCAGGTCTGACCGTACCAGTTCCAGCCGATGATGGTGGAGAAGGCAAACAGGATCAGGCAGACGGTGACGATGAAGTCACCAAAGCCGCCGAGGCCGTTGACCCAAGCCTGGTTGGAAATCTGAGCAGGAACATCGGTTCCCAGCGTGCCGGCAGCAATCATATCTCCGACGCCGGTGGTCAGGATGATCAGGGCTGTGAAGGTGCAGATGATGATGGTGTCAAAGAAGACTTCCACGATGCCGAACAGCGCCTGCTGCTGCGGGATCGGGTTGGAGGTATTGACGTGAACCAGAGGCGCGGAGCCGCAGCCTGCTTCGTTGGACATGACGCCGCGGGAGACACCTCTCATCAGGGCCTGCTGGATCGTGACGCCGACCATGCCGCCGAGGATTGCGCTGGAGGAGAAGGCACTGGTGAAGATGGAAGCAAAGGCCGCAGGCACTCTGCCAATGTTGGCGATGATGATGATCAGGCCGAACAGGACATAGATGGCGCCCATCGCCGGGGTCAGGATGCTGGCGACGTTGCCGATTCTCTGCAGGCCGCCGATAATGACCAGGGCGGACAGGATGGCCAGGACGATGCCGATGACGATGTTGGCCGTGGTGGTGCTGATGCCGATCTGCGCAACGTTATTGGCAAGAACGCCGGCGATCGAGTTGGACTGGACTGCATTACAGCTGATCAGGGAGACGAAGATCATGCAGAAGGCGAACACGCCGCCGAGGAACTTGCCCAAGGGCTTCCATTTGCCCTTGAAGCCACGGGACAGGGTGTACATCGCGCCGCCGCGCCAGATGCCCTTGTCATCCTTCTCGCGGAAGTTCATGGCGACAATGATTTCAGAATACTTGGTGGCCATACCGAGGATGGCGGCAAACCACATCCAGAAGATGGCGCCGGGGCCGCCGGTGATCAGAGCCGTCGCAACGCCGACGATATTGCCGGTGCCGACGCAGCTGGAAAGGGCGGTCGCCAGAGCCTGAAACGGTTTCAGTTCGCCGTTCGCATTGGTGCTCCTGGCCTTGATGCCGCTGAACACCGCGCGGAACGCGACGCCGAATTTCCGGAACTGGACGCCTCTGGTGAGGATGGTGCAAAGGAGGCCAATGCCAAGGAAAATCAACAACATGACATTGCCGAAGAAGATGTTGATGCCCCATATAAAGACATTGTTTAGCCCATCAAGAAACGCTTGCATTGTTTTTCCCTCTTTCCGAATTATTTTGGTGCAGTTGTACGCGGGGACCAGATGCGGACCGGACATTTCCTACAGCACCGAGTATTCATGCCGGAGCGTATCTCAAATCAAAGGCTCTGCCGCCCGGGAGGACGTCCGCCGGATTTGCAATATGGACCGTTTCGATAACCCATTAAAATAATAGGTTTTATTAATCTGAATTATAAACCCTGTTTTCGGAGGATGCAAGCCCCTTTTGAAAAAAGATATAAAAATGCAATTTTGGCAAAAGCACAGAAGCAGCGCTCTCCGCAGAGAGCGCTGCTTCTGTGCTTGGGAAGCGGATCAGGCCTCCGGCTCCTCCTCCGGCAGGCTGTTACCGCCCCGGGTCGTATAGGCCTTGGGGGTCATGCCGGTCAGCTTCTTAAAGTGCATATAGAAGTTATTGAGATTGGAGTAGCCCGTGGTCTCGGAGATCTCCTTGATGCTCATGTTGGTATTCTTGAGCAGGTTCTTCGCCTTCTCGATCCGCATCCAGTGGACGCATTCGATGCAGGTCATGCCCATATATTTCTTGAACAGGTGGGAGAGGTGGTAGGAGCTGATGTAGAACTTCTCCGCAATATCATTGAGCGTCAGGCTCTCACCCAGGTGCTCGCCCAGATAGAGCAGGATGTCGTTGACCTGACGGTTCGAGGAGAACTGCATCCCCACGGCCCGGTTGATGGCGGTAATAAGCTGATCGCCGTTGATCGGCTTGAGCAGCAGATCGTCCGCGCCCAGGCGCAGGGCGGTCTGGGCGTATTCGAAGATGCTGTACGCTGTAATAATGATAAATTTGGCCGTGCAGTGCTCCCGCTTGGCTCGCTCAATGACCTCAAGACCCGTCATGACCGGCATCTGAATGTCCATGAACACCAGGTCTGGCCGCTGGGCCAGGATCGTATCCAGGGCCGCCTGACCATCGCTGACCTCCGCAATGATCTGGACTGGCATTTGTTCCTCATTCAGAAAGTAGCGGATCAGCTTGCCGACCGCCGGCTCGTCATCTGCGATAATTGCCCGCAACATTTCTCTATCCCTCCTGTAGTTGCAATTTGATCGTGGCCTATGATATCATAAAAAAAAGCAAAAAGCCAGAGGAGGATGAAAAAAATGAATCAGCGCCGTCAAATCACGTCCTGGGGGCATATCGACTGGCTTCAGTCCAAGGCCTTTGACAGTACGGCCCAGGCCGATATCGGCATCATCAATCTCCTGCCCAGAAAAAGTCAGGCGGAGCACACCCATTATTCCGAGACCCAGTTTCTCTACACACTGGAGGGCCACGGCGAGCACATCATCAACGGCAAAAGTTACCCCTTTTCTCCCGGCGACTATTTCTTCCTCCCGACCGGCGTCACCCACTCCACCTTCAACCACGGCGACGATATGCTGCGGGAGCTGATGCTCTCGGTCCCGGTCCATCTGCCGCAGAGTCAGGAAGAGGATCCCGCCGAATCCTTTCTCTCGCAGGCGTCGCCCGATCCGGCCTTCATCCGTTCCGCCCTGCTGGGCGGCATCCGGAAGCTCGCCTCCGACACCCTGGACCACCTGAACATTCCCATTGTCATCACCGACAGCGAGCAAACGCCAGTCTACGGCAAGCAGCTCTCGGAGAGCTGCCGGGGCTGCGGCGAGGAAAAATGCCCGATTCGCAGCAGCATCCAGGAGCTGCATCCGCTGAACCTGGAGACCTGCGGCTCCGTGGTCTGTCCGAAGGGGCTGACGGTCCTGATTCAGCCGGTCTCCATTGAGGGAAGCGTCTA
>CAMGPO010000160.1 GCA_946060825.1 uncultured Clostridia bacterium
CTGCCTCTTGCTATAGAACCACCGTAATGTCATTCTGAGGCGTTTACGCCGAAGAATCTATTCGGAAGAGGTTACAATAGATTCTTCGCTACGCTCAGAATGACAGAAAATCCATGTTGTCATTCTGAGGCCGCAGGCCGAAGAATCTTTTGGGACAGGTGCGGAAGATTCTTCGCATCGCTCAGAATGATAATAAGAGGCAGCACCGTTCGGTGCTGCCTCTTTTTTGCTCAGATGGCGTATTGGCTTGTGTAGATCTGGTGGTAGAAGCCGCGGCGTTCGAGCAGCTCCCGGTGGGTGCCCTGCTCGACGATCTGCCCGTTCCGGATGACCAGAATCAGGTCGGCATCCACGATGGTGGAGAGCCGGTGGGCGATGATGAAGCAGGTTTTGTCCTTCATCAGCTTGTCCATGGCCTTCTGAATCAGGATCTCTGTCCGGGTGTCCACGTTGGAGGTGGCCTCGTCGAGAATCAGGAATTCCCGGTCGGCCAGCAGCGCCCGGGCGATGGTCAGAAGCTGCTTCTGGCCGCCGGAGATCGTGGCCGTGTCGCTGCCGACGACGGTGTCGTAGCCCTGGGGCAGGGTGCGGATGAAGTGGTCGCAGTAGGCCTCGTCGCAAGCCCGGACGATCTCCTCCCGGGTGGCGTTGGGGCGGCCGAAGGCCACGTTCTCGGCGATGGTGCCGCCGAAGAGCCAGGTGTCCTGGAGGACCATGGCGAAGCAGTCCCGGGTGGAGGCCCGGGAATATTCGGCCATGTCCCGGCCGCCCAGCAGAATCTCGCCGAAGTCCACGTCATAGAACCGCATGAGCAGGTTGACGAGGGTGGTCTTGCCGGCGCCGGTGGGGCCGACGATGGCGATGTGCTGGCCCCTTTCGACCCGGACGGAGAAGTCCCGGATCAGGGGCGTGTCCGCGCTGTAGGAGAAGTCCACATGGCGGAACTCCACGGAGCCGTCGCCGCTGCCTGGCAGTTCGGCGGGGATGGGCGCTTCCTCCGGCAGATTCAGGATGCCCACGACCCGCCGGGCGGCGGCCTTGGCCTGCTGCAGGGTGCTGAGGCCGTTGGCGATCTGCTGCAGCGGCTCGGAGAACTGCCGGGCGTAGAGCACCATGGTGACGACCACGCCGACGGAGACGCCGTGCTTCACGATCAGCCAGCCGCCCACCAGATTGATGGCGATGTAGGCCAGGGCGTTGGATGTGGTGATGATCGGCTGAACGATGGAAGAGAGGAAACTGGCCCGGCTCTCTTCCGCGATCTGCCGCTTGTTGATCTCGGCGTGGCGGCGGGCGCAGTCCTCTTCGAGGTTGTAGGCCTTGGTGGTGTCGTAGTTGGTGTAGGCCTCCTCGACCACGGCGTAGAGTTTGCCCGACTCCTGGAACATCCGGTGGAAGCTGGCCTCGGACTTGCTCGCAATGACGGCGGAGAGCCAGATGGACAGGGGCGTGAACACCACGACCAGAATGGCCAGCAGCCAGTTTTCCAGCAGCAGCATGACCGTGATCGCGGCGATCTGCAGAAAGCCGCCCATGATCGTGTCGATGACCTCATGGAGGGAGTTGCCGATGTGGGAGACGTCGTCGGTCATGCGGGAGAGGATGTCGCCCACCGGCGTGTTGTCCACATAGCGGACGGGGAGCCGCTGGATCTTGTCCGAGAGCTTGATGCGGATGGTGCAGGTGAAGTAGCGGCTGACGGCCTTGTTGAGCAGCAGCATTTTGAAATAGGAGATCAGGCCCCTGGCGGCGTAGATGGCCAGCAGGACCAGCAGACCCGGCAGGATAACCTCGGTGACGGAATAGCCCGCCGTCTCCCGGATGGGGAAATAGTCGATCAGCGCCTGGACGAGACTGCCCACCAGCTTCGGGGCGGTGACGGCGCAGCCGATCAGCAGGACGCTCAGGAAGCAGCCCAGGGCCAGCTGCCAGCGGATGCTTTTGGCCTCCTTCAGAAGCTGCAGCAGGGCGCTTGCGGTCTCCCGGCGTTCCTCGGAATTGACTTTTTTCACGGCTGGCCACCTCCTGTCTGGGAGGCGTAGATCTCCCGGTAGACCGAACAGGTCTGCAGCAGCTCGTCGTGGGTGCCGCTGCCGATCAGGCGGCCCCTGTCCAGAACAAAGATGCGGTCTGCGCTCATGGCCGAGGTGATGCGCTGGGTGATGACGATCTGGGTTTTACCGCGGATTTTCTCGTTCAGTGCTCGCCGGAGGTTGGCCTCGGTCAGGAAGTCCAGGGCGGAGAAGCTGTCGTCAAAGGCGTAGATCGGGGCGTCCTTGAGGATGGCCCGGGCGATGCAGAGCCGCTGCTTCTGGCCGCCGGAGAGATTCTTGCCCGACTCGGTCAGAACATGGTCGAGGCCCTCCGGCAGGGAGTCGAGGAAGCCGGTGAGCTGGGCGATCTCCGCTGCCTCCCGAATCTCTTCTTCGGAAGCGCCGGGACGGCCCATCCCGATGTTGTGGCGGATGGTGCCGGAATAGACCGCCGTCCGCTGGAGGACGCAGCTGATGTTGTCCCGGATGACACGGCGGTTGATCTCCGATGAGGGAACGCCGTCGAAGCGGATCTCGCCCTCTGTGGGCAGGCGGAAGGCCATCAGGAGCTGGAGCAGGGTGCTCTTGCCGCTGCCGGTGCCGCCGATGACGGCCACCTTCTGGCCAGGCTCGATGGTCAGACTGACGTCCTGCAGGGCCGCTTCGGCGGCCCCTTCGTAGCGGAAGGTCACATGGTCGAACTCGATGCCGCCGGCAAAGATGCGGCGCTCCTCGGGGTTTGGCTCCTCCAGGCCCTTTGCCTGAAAGACCTCGCCGATGCGGTTCGCGGCCACCTGGGCGTGGGGCAGCATGACGATGGCGAAGCCGGCCATCAGCAGGCCGTTCGCCACCAGGGAGATGTACTGCAAAATGGCGAAGATGTCGCCGCCGGAGACGGCGCTGACGCCCTGCTCCATGCGAAAGCCGCCGACCCAGAGGATCAGCACCGCCGCCGCGTTGAGCAGGAACACTGCCACGGGGCTGACGAGGCCCATGCGGACGTTGGCGTTGATGATGTTGTCGGCCATGACGCGGGTGGCGCCGGCGATCCGGTCCTGCTGCTGCTGTTCCCGGTTAAAGGCGCGGATAACCCGGATGCCGTGGAGCCGCTCCCGCATCAGGTTGTTCTGGATGTCGATGTACTGGTCGGACTTCTGGTGCAGGGGCATGATGTTCCGGCCGATCAGGAACACGATTGCGAGTGCCAGGGGAACGAAGGCCAGCAGAATCAGGCTGAGGGCTACATCCTTGGCCATGGCCAGAGCCACACCGCCGAGGAAGAGGACCGGGATCGTGATGAGGCTGCCGGAGAGGATGGAGGCCACCCAGGAGACGGTGCCGATGTCATGGGTGGAGCGGGTGATGAGGGCGGCGGTGCCCAGGGTGTTGAATTCCTCGAAGGTCATGCGGTTCACCAGACGGAAGATGGCCGTCCGCATATCGCCATTGAAGCCGGCCACCACGTCGGCGCTGAGCTTGCGGCCCAGAATCAGCGTGGCAAGGCCCACGGAGGCCACCAGCAGCATCCAGGCGCAGCAGCGCAGGATGTAGGGGAAGTCCCGGCCCCGGATGCCGTTGTTGAGGATGTCGCTCATCAGCGCCGGCAGCAGGAGGTCGCAGATGGTGGCGACGCCCACCAGCGCCATGGCCAGGGCGATTCTGCCCCGGTATGGTTTCAAAAAGGGTAAAATATGTTTCATATTCCTCGCTTTTTATGGATTATCCCTCGTCATTCTGAGAAGCATATGCGACGAAGAATCTTTTCGGGAATGGCTGCGGAAGATTCCTCGCTTCGCTCAGAATGACAGGGGAGGGTGGAATGACAGGGAAGGAGTGGATATCAAATCAATCGGTAGACGCCGTCCCCTTCGGTCCGGAGGGTCTTGCCGTAAAAGACGGTCAAGGCCCTGACCAGGCTTTCTGTGTCCTCGGCGCCGGCGGTCTCCCAGGCGGAGTGCATGGCGAGCTGGGGCAGGCCGACGTCCACGGTGTTCAGGGAGACCTGGGTGTTGGCGATGTTGCCCAGGGTTGAGCCGCCGGCCAGGTCGGCCCGGTTGGTGAAATCCTGGACCGGCACACCGGCCTCCGCACAGACGGTGCGGAAGATGGCCGCCGAGACAGCGTCGGTGGTGTAGCGCTGGTTGGCGTTGTGCTTGAGGACCACGCCGCCGTTGAGGGCTACGCCGTGGCCCTTGTCG
>CAMGPO010000161.1 GCA_946060825.1 uncultured Clostridia bacterium
CGGCAGTACCGGCGAGATGTGCGGCAATGGCGCCCGCTGCATCTGCCGCTACGGCTACGAGCTGGGCCTCGCCGGGGAGGTCCAGCGGGTCGAGACGACGGCGGGCCTCGTGACCGGCCGGCGCATCGACCGGCGGAACTACCGCATCCGCCTCAACGACCCGACGCTGGTGAAACTGGACTATCCCGTGGACTACCGGGGTGAGGAGCAGACCGGGGCCTACGTGGAGCTGGGCTGCCCCAGCATTCCCCACGCGATCATCCCTGTGGACCACCTGGGGCAGAAGTCGAATGCCGACCTCTTCGACCGGGGCCAGTATCTGCGGCACCACAGCGCCTATCCCAGGGGTGCCAACGTCAACTTCTGTGAGATCGTTGGGCGGGATCACGTTCTGGCCCGCACCTATGAACGGGGTGTGGAGGACTTCACCTACGCCTGCGGCACCGGCGCCGGTTCCACGGTCACGGCCCTGACGCTGATGGGCCTCGTCTCCGGCGAGAACGTCCGCGTCACCATGCCCGGTGGCGATCTGTACGTCACTGTGGAGCGGGAGAACGGAAACATCGTGAACCTCTGGCTCACCGGCCCGACCAACATGGTCTGCGAGGGCGAGATCACCGACGAGGAATTGAAGCTGTAAGAAATTGGCAGGTCTGACGGCCTGCCAATTTTTTATTCGACCTTGAGCATCCGGTAGCCGATGCCGATGTGGGTCTGGATATACTGGGGCGAGTCGGGCGCACGCTCCAGCTTTTTCCGGAGGGTGGCAATAAATACCCGGAGAGAGGCCACATCGTTCTCCCAGCTGCTGCCCCAGACGCTCTGGGTGATGAACTTGTGGGTCAGCACTTTGCCGGTATTCCGGGCCAGCAGGCACAGCAGCTTGTACTCGATGGGCGTCAGGTGCAGCTCTTCCTCCCCGAGAAAGACACATCCGGCGGCGTAGTCGATGCGGAGCTGGCCGTTGACAAAGACGGCGGACTGGGTGGCGGAGCTCTGCATCTGGGCCAGCCGGCGCTGGGTGACCCGGAGCCGGGCCAGCAGCTCATCCACGGAGAAGGGCTTGGTCAGGTAGTCGTCGGCTCCAGCGTCCAGGGCATCGATCTTGTCGATGTCCTCGCTCCGGGCGCTGATGACGATGATCGGCACGTTCGACCAGCTCCGGATGCGGCGGATGACCTCCACACCGTCCAGATCCGGCAGGCCGAGATCCAGCAGGACCACATCCGGATTGTGGGATGCGGCTTCCATCACGGCGCTCTCGCCGGTAGCGGCGGTGAGGAAGCGGTAGTCATTGGCCTTGAGGGTGGTGGCAATCAAGTTGCGCACCGGAGCGTCGTCCTCCACGACCAGAATCTGAAATTTACTCATGCAGCGTAACCTCCCCCAGTGGAAGCGTGAAACAGAATACGGCACCGTGGGGCTGATTGTCCGTCACGCAGATAGAACCGCCGTGGGCCTCCACAATCGCCTTGCAAAGGTACAGCCCCAGCCCCAGACTGCGGCGGTTATCCGCGACCTTGTGGGCACCGCAGTAGAATTTTTCGAAAACCCTGGCCTTTTCCCCATCGGGAATCCCCGGCCCGGTGTCGGCAATCCGCACCTCGGCCATCGGACCGTTCTGCCGGGCCGTGATGAGAATGGCAGAACCGGGCTCCGTATATTTGATGGCGTTGTCCACAATGTTAATGAGCACCTGTACGACCAGCCGGGCGTCGGCCCGCACCAGCAGCAGGTCATCCTCCAGAAGGGCCTGAACCGTGTGGTTTCCGGTCTTGCGGCTGATGTGCCGCAAGGCCTCGTCCACGATGTCGCCCAGCAGCTCCGTGGAGGTGCTGAGGGTCATGCGGCCCTCCTCGATGCGGGTGGCGTAGAGCAGGTTTTCCACCAGACTGATGAGCCACATGGCGTCGTCGTAGATGTCGGAATAGAGCTGCTGCTTCGTGGCTTCGTCAAAGCTGTCGCCGTTGCGCATCAGGTTGCTGGCGTTGCCGGAGATCGTGGTCAGGGGCGTCCGCAGATCGTGGGAGATCGTCCGCAGCAGGTTGGCCCGGAGCTGTTCGCTCTCGGCCAGGACGGCAGCCGCCTCCTTCTCCCGGGCGTTCTTTTCGTTCTCCAGGGCCAGGGCGCACTCGCCGAGAATAGACAGGAGAATGCTGTATTCCGAGGCGTCCAGGGGGTCGTCCTCCGCCTCGATGCCCACAGCGCCATAGACCCGCTCGTTCACGCGCAGGGCCAAATAGAGATATCGGGCCTCAGAGAGGGTATCGGTGGTGGCTCCGGCGGCGTGGTTGTTCTTCAGAACCCACTCCACGGTGGCCTGCTCCTGGGCCATATCGTAGGGCTGGCCGGCCTCTCCGTTTGCCGGGAAGAGCTGTGGGGCGGAGAGCCCCTCTTCCGTCACGGCAAAGACCACGATGTTGCGTCGGAGCAGCTTGACGATCTGTCCGGCGGCTGTGGTCAGGATTTCGCCGCTGCTGCCTGCCTTGGAGAGCTTCTGGTCGGTGTCAAAGAGGATTTTGGTGCGGTGAGCGATCTTGGCCGACTGGCCGGCCTGTTCCTTGTAGCGAATGGCGAGGGTGCCGGTGATGTAGGCCGTCAGGAACATGACCACGAAGGTGACGGGATAGCCCGTCTCATAGGCTGCGAAGGAAAACCGGGGCGTGGTGAAGAGATAATTGAAGATGAACACGCTGGCCACCGAGGAGACCAGACTGTAGACCCGGTGGGAGGTGGCCACGGAGGTGAGCAGCACGCCGAGAATATAGACCATGATGATGTTGGCGTTGGTGAAGCGCAGGTGGTAAAAGAGCAGACTCAGCAGCGTCGCCCCCAGGAGGATACCGGCGCTCTTCAGCGTGTTCACCAGAATGCTGGAACCGCGGCGGCGTCTGGCCCGGCGGGGGCGGTAGGCCGCATCGGCGCTGCGGTCGGGGATGATGTGGATGTCGATTTCCGGCACATAGGAAATCAGCTGATCCGTCAGGGACGGCTTGCCGATCAGATGCCGCCTGGTGACGGCGCTGCGGCCCAGGACGATCTTCGTAACGCCGGAGAGACGGGCGAATTCGGCGATCTGGTAGGGAACATCCTCGCCGTAGACCGTCTCGATGCCGGCGCCGAGCTGCTCGGCCAGCCGCCGGTTGTCCCGCAGGCGTCGCTTGTTTTCAGAGGTGGCGGCAGCGAAGTCCGGCGTCTCCACGAAGAGGGCCGTGAACTGGCTGTCGAAGGCCCGGGCCATGCGGGCTGCCGTCCGAATGATTTTGGCGTTGGAGGGGGCCGAGGAGAGACAGACAAGAATGTGCTCATCTGTGCGGAAGCTGGGCCGCTGCTGCATCCGCTCCGAGAGAAGGCGGACGCGGTCGGCACAGCGGCGCAGGGCAATCTCACGCAGGGCGGTGAGCTGCTCCACGGTGATGTGGGGCGCGACGCCATCCTGCCGCAGCCGTTCCATCAGATCCTGCGGCTCCAGATCAATCAGCTCAACCTGATCGGCGTTGTCAAAGACGGAATCGGGGATCCGGTTCCATACGGTGACGCCGGTGATGGAGGCCACGGTGTCGTGCAGGCTTTCGATGCTGCCCACATCGACGGTGGTGCAGACGTCGATGCCGGCCTTCAGCAGCTCGTCCACGTCCTGAAAGCGCCGCCGGTGGCGGCAGCCCTTGGCGTTGACATGAGCAAGCTCGTCCACCAGAATCAGGGCAGGCCTTCGGCGCAGAGCACGGTCCAGGTCGAATTCCGTCTCGCCGCCGGTCAGCCGGGGCGGCAGCTGCTCAAGGTCCTCCAGCAGAGCGGGCATCTCCGCCACCGCCCGGGCGTCGATCCAGCCGGCAACCACGTCGGTGCCCTGGGCCCGGGCGTTCCGGGCAGCCTGCAGCATGGCGCAGGTCTTGCCCGTTCGCGCCGCGTAGCTGAAAAAGATCTTCAGTTGTCCCCGCCGTGTCTCTTTCACAGGCTGCACCTCCTGGTTCGGAACTCCATTCTACCACGGAACCGGCAGGAAATCCACCGGAAAACACATCAGGCGGAGCCTGTCTGGCTCCGCCCGAAGGTATGTGGCCCGCTGCGCAGGACAAAAATCACCCGGTCGCGGACGGCCGAGGGGATGTCCGGGTTCCAGAGCAGGCAGACGGCCGAGGGGCAGTCCAGCTCCTCCACGGGCAGGTCCGCCGCCTCTGTCGAGGGGGACGCGCCGCAGTCCAGCGCGAGCGAGGGAAAGCCGGTG
>CAMGPO010000162.1 GCA_946060825.1 uncultured Clostridia bacterium
ACCGCCGCCGGCGCTGACCGCGTGCTGACCATGGATCTCCACGCCGCCCAGATCCAGGGCTTCTTTGACATCCCCCTGGACAATCTGCGTGGCAACCCTCTCTTTGTCAAATACTATTTCGACAAGTTCCCCGCCGACACCCATGAGGACATGGTTGTCGTCTCCCCCGACGTCGGCTCCGTCTCCCGCGCCCGCCTCTTCGCCCAGAAGCTGCACATGGGTCTGGCCATCGTCGACAAGCGCCGTCAGAAGGCCAACCACTGCGAGGTCATGAACGTCATCGGCGACGTGGAAGGCAAGGACTGCATCCTCTTTGACGACATGGTCGACACCGCCGGTTCCCTCTGCAACGCGGCCGAGGCCATCAAGAAGATCGGCGGCGCCAAGCGGGTCTTTGCCTGCGCCACCCACGGCCTGCTCTCCGGCCCCGCCGTCGAGCGAATCGAGGGCAGTGTCATTGAAGAGTTGGTTTTCCTGGACACCATGCCCCTGCCCGAGGCAGCCAGACAGAGCAAAAAGATCAAGCAGATCAGCGCCTCCGACCTCTTCGCCGAGGCCATCCGCCGCACCTACGAGGAGATCTCCCTCTCCAACCTGTTCTGAGCCATGCTGTTTCGATCTTCCGGCTGCGACTTTCTGGTCGTGGGCCTGGGCAACCCCGGAAAGGAATATGAGCGGACCCGTCACAACGTCGGCTTCCGCACCATTGATCTGCTGGCCGAAAGCCTCGGTGTTCCGGTCAACCGGCTCAAATTCCGGGCGCTGGTCTCGCCTGCCGTCACCTGCGGCGGGAAGAAGGTCATCCTGATGAAGCCCCAGACCTTCATGAACAATTCCGGCGACGCCGTCAAGCTGGCCGGTGCCTTCTACAAGCTGCCGCCGGAGCGGATCCTCGTGATCTCCGACGACATCTCTCTGGACGTAGGCCGCATCCGCGTACGCGAGGAGGGCTCCGCCGGCGGCCACAACGGCCTCAAGAGCATCATCGCCCAGTTGGACAGCCAGACCTTTCCCCGAGTCAAGATCGGCGTTGGGGCCAAGCCCCATCCGGACTTCGACCTGGCCGACTGGGTGCTCTCCAGCTTCTCCACTGCCGAGGAAAAGGCGCTGAAGCCGGCTCTGGAGCACGCCGCGAAAGCCGTCGAGGACGTTCTGGCCCACGGGGTTCCCCACGCGGCAAACCTTTACAACCGCAAAGCCTGATTTCCGGACGTCCCGCCCTGCGGCGGGACGTCCTTCTTGTTGAAATCCTTGGATTTTCGACGGATTCTCCGGAAAAATCCCACAAAATTGCTCTTGTCAAACCGCGAAGCCCGGTGTAAAATGGGTGCTGAACCTCGCCGGCCGATCCGGAAAACCTTCCGGACCGGCGTTTTGACTTGCCTATTTCTATACTGAGAAAGGACTGACCGCCATGGAACCGCTTCTCTCCGTCTTATCCGAATCCCCCGAGTACCGGGAGCTGCGCGCCGCGGCCCAGTCCGGCGGCTGCACGGCTGTTTCCGGCCTCTCGCCCATCACCCGGGCCCACTTCATCGCCGCCCTCTGTCGGGACACGGGCCGTCCCGCCCTGGTGCTCTGCCAGGATGACATGGCTGCCCGCGCCGCACAGGAGGCCCTGCAGAGCTTCCTCGGCGAGGATGTTCCCGTCCTGCCCGCCCGGGATCTGACCTTCTATGACGCCGCAGCCGTCTCCCGGGGCTGGGAGCAGAAGCGGCTGCGCCAGCTCTACCGGCTCGCTGCCGGCGAAACTTCTATCCAGGTCGCCTCTCTTCAGGCCCTGACTATGCGGACGATTCCGAAGGAGACCCTGCTCCGCGCCGCCATCACCCTGTCCCTCTCCGAGATCTGCCCTTTGGACAGTCTCGCCGATCGGCTGACGGCCCTGGGCTACGCCCGCAGCTCTCTGGTGGAAGGCCCCGGCCAGTTTGCCCTCCGCGGCGGCATCCTCGACGTCTTTTCCCCTGCCGCCGGAAGCCCGGTCCGGGTGGAGTTCTTCGGCGACGAGGTGGACACCATGGGCTACTTTGACCCGGTGACCCAGCGCCGCACCGAAAATGTCGAATCCGTCACCATCCTGCCGGTAGCCGAGACCCTGCCCGGCCTCCATCCCGAGGGCGTGACGGGTCTGGCTGCCGCCCTCGAGCAGCGGATCGCCAAACAGAAGCGCCGCAAAACGCCCAGCGAAGCCCTGCTCAAGACCCTGAACGCCGACCTCGAGCGGCTGCGCAGCGGCCTGACCTTCGCCGCCTGGGACCGCTACATGGCCCTGATTTACCCCGAATTCGCCTGTGCCGCAGACTATCTGCCGGCTGACGCCATGGTGCTCTTCTGCGACCACGGCAATCTCCAAAAGACCGCCAAGGCCCAGGAGGAGGAGCTGCGCCTTTCCCTCCAGGCCCTGCTGGAGGCCGGACTGGTGGACGGCGGCCTCAGCAGCTTCCAGCAGAGCTGGGACCTGCTCCGCTTTGACGGCCACGCCGTTCTCTACCTCGACAGCTTCCTCTCCGCCCGCTATCCCGAGAGCCGCCCGCCGAAGGAGCTGCTCTCCGTCACGGCCAAGCAGCTCCCCTCCTACGGCGGCAATCTCGACACCGCCGTCTCCGACCTGCTGTTCTATCAGAAGAACGATTTCCGCACCCTTGTCCTCTGCGGCGGCCGCCGCCGGGGCGAGATCCTGCAAAATCTTCTGCGTGAGCGCCATGTGGACAGCATGCTGGCCTTCCCCCTGACCCGCCTGCCCCAGCCGGGCCAGATCCTGCTGGCCGGCGGCAGCCTGCCCAGCGGCATGGAATACCCCGCCCTGAAGCTGGCCGTCCTGACCGAGGGCCAGCTCACGGCCGCCGCCCAGAAAAAACGCCCCATCCGCCGCGCCAAGGCCACCAACCGCCAGAAGCTCAACAGCTTCACCGACCTGACCCCCGGCGACCTCGTCGTTCACGAGTACCACGGCATCGGCCGCTATGTGGCCATGGAGCAGATGAAGGTGGACGGTGTCGTCAAGGACTACGTCAAGATCGCCTACTCCGGCACCGACATTCTCTACGTCCCCGCCACCCAACTCGACCTCATCAGCAAGTATATCGGCGGCGGCGAGGACAGCCCCATCAAGCTGAACAAGCTGGGCGGCGATGCCTGGCAGAAGACCAAGGCCCGGGCCAAAAAGGCCGCTCAGGATCTGGCCGCCGGCCTGATCCAGCTCTACGCCGAAAGAAAGCGTCTGCCCGGCTTCGCCTTCTCCGCCGACTCCCCATGGCAGCAGGAGTTCGAGGAGAGCTTTGAGTACCCCGAGACAGATGACCAGCTCCGCTGTATCAGCGAGATCAAGCACGACATGGAGCAGACCATGCCCATGGACCGGCTGCTCTGCGGCGACGTGGGCTTCGGCAAGACCGAGGTGGCCCTGCGGGCTGCCATGAAGGCCATGCTGGACGGCAAGCAGGTGGCCATCCTCGTACCCACCACCGTCCTGGCCCAGCAGCACTACCTGACCGCTGTCCGCCGCTTCCGCGGCTTTCCCGTCAACATCGACGTCCTCTCCCGGTTCCGCACCGCCGCCCAGCAGCGCAGCACCCTCTCCCGCCTGGCCGGGGGCCAGATCGACCTCATCATCGGCACCCACAAGCTGCTGCAAAAGGAGGTCCACTTCAAGGACCTGGGCCTGCTGATCGTGGACGAGGAGCAGCGCTTCGGCGTCACCCACAAGGAACGGCTCAAGGAGCTGTCCAAGGGCGTGGATGTCCTGACACTCTCAGCCACGCCGATCCCCCGGACCCTCAACATGGCCCTCTCCGGCATCCGGGATATGTCCACCATCGAGGAGCCGCCAAGTGACCGCTACCCGGTCCAGACCTTTGTGCTGGAGTACGCCGAGCCGGTTCTGGACGACGCCATGGTGCGGGAGCTGGAACGGGGCGGACAGGTCTACTACCTCCACAACCGGGTGGAGACCATCGACCAGACCGCTGCTGCCATCAAAAAGCGCATTCCCGATGCGGAAATTGCCGTGGCCCACGGCAAGATGAGCGAAGAGCAGCTCTCCGACGTCATGCAGCGCATGGCCGACGGCGAGATTCAGATTCTTGTCTGCACCACCATCATCGAAACCGGCATTGACATCCCCAACGTCAACACCCTCATCATCGAGGACGCCGACCGGCTGGGCCTGAGCCAGCTCCACCAGATCCGGGGGCGCGTGGGCCGCAGCAGCCGCCA